>JAISXQ010000001.1 GCA_031270425.1 Prevotellaceae bacterium
CAAAAGCGTATTTTCATCGAGTTTCTCTATCTCTCCAATCGATTCAATATCAAACAGTTGTAGAGATTTATTTGAAAGATTGTAGCGCGTTATTCCGCCCCACAAGCCGCCGATCCAAACAGTTTCGTCGTCGGCGTAAAGCGAATAAACATAGTTGGTGTTGATGGACAAATCCGGCGCGGTTTCATCTTTTTGGAAATTGTCGATTTTCCCGTTTTTCTTGTTGATGCGGTAGGCGCCCATGCCGTAACTTCCCGCCCAGATATTGCCCTGCTTATCTTGGCAAAACGAGATGATGACCACTTTCCGTTTTTGGCCGGTCAGGTAATGTTTCCATCGCTTCGAATGTGTTTGATAGCAGCTTAATCCGTTATTGGTACCGATCCACAAATCGCCGTCGGAATCTTCAAACACAGCATGTACTTGATTGTTTATCAGCGAATTGGGTTCATTCAAAACATGTTGATATACTGAAATTTGCATAAGCAGCGGGTCGATGATATTCACGCCATTGGAAAACGTAGTAACCCACAAGCAATTATTTTCATCTACCAATACATCGTAGATGGCGTTGCTCGTCAGGCTGTTACCGATGTTTTCGTCCGCATCGTAATGAATAAGCGGCAGATTGGTTTCGGCATCGATGATATACAAACCCGAACCGTCGGTGCCGACAACGATCCGGTCGTCGTCCACAATATTCAAGGAACGAATTGAAATATAAGGAATTTCAGGAAACAATGAATAAACAGTTTCCCGTTTGGTATCGTAAACGAAAACGCCCTTTTCAGCGGTGCCGATATACACTTTGTTTTGACGCCACAACAAAGATTGAACTTTCCCGATAGTCTCTCCGATGGCAATTTGATGTTGAACGTAAAAATCGCCGTTGCGTTTCGCGCCCAAAATAAAAAGGAAATTTTTATTGCCGATAAAATAATTTCCATTGTCGTTTTGCACCATGCAAGTTGGATGATGGTTTTTCAAAACGTCGAGTTCTTTCAACTCGCCGGTCGCTTTGTTGAAAATATAGACGCCTTTATTGGAAAAAATCCACATCCGTCCTTGCCTGTCGTAATAAAACGAATAGACAAGCAAGTGCTTGGAATTTAATTGTTGGCGTATATCGAAAATCTGCTCGAAGCGGTCGATTTGCTTGTTGTATTCAAACACTTTACCATCTTGCATGGTTACCGAAACCACACCCCAGTTGTTGACGGCCATTTGTGTATAGCTCGGATAATTTCCATATACAAGGCTGTCGTTGCTCAATAGATAATCCTTGACATACGAGCCGTCGTAGCGGTTGATACCGTTGTAAGTAGCAAACCAAATGAAACCGGAACTGTCTTTCTCCACCTGAAAAACTTGGTTGCTGCTCAATCCGTTATTTACGTTTAAATAGCTGAAACCCTGCGAATAAAGCGTCGGAGCAAAGCCGAAAAAAAGCAGCAGGATAAAAAGTTGCGATTTCATCTGATTGGAAAATTATAGAGTTACTTTTTTTATCTGTTTTGTTGCATTCCGCGAATCAATTACACATTTGATTTCCCTGGTCGATAATTCTTCGCGCAGTTTAATTGACATGACGCTATTTTTTTCTTCGCCGGTTAAAAGCCAGAAGTAGTTTTCGTTTGTAAAAAACGTACATTTTGGCTGTTTAATATCAAAAAATGTCATTAGCGAAGGATTTTTACCTGTGTTTTTTACCGTAAACGACTTTGCTTGACGGTACAACGAATCGTCTAAAATACTAACGGAAATATCGGCGGTAAATTGCGGTGCATCATGTAGAGACGTTGCGCGCAACGTCTCTACTGTAACAGGAAAATTTTCACCCGCCCGCCACAGCAAACAGCGTATTGATATATTTATAAATGCCATTCTATTTTACAGATTTGATAATGCAAAAGAATATGCACCCAAGGCAATAGCCCTGCTTGTTCCAAGCGAAGAAAGCACAATCGCCGTTTGTTTCACAGAGTTATAATGCACTTTACGGTTGGAAAAAGGCACATTTATCGTTGTAGCTTTTTCTTTGAAAAATTCAACACGGTCGTTTTCGTCCGACAAATCAAGCGCTTTCATTTGCAAACGGTCAAATTTTTGCCCGCTAAAAGCGCCAAGTTGCACATTCAATTCATTTTTTAACGATGGTAGAATGTATTTTATAGCGCCCACAATGCCGCCGCCCAAGACAATAATACCATCGGTAAATGTTTGCAAACATGCAATAGCGTCGCCCGCCGCCTCGCCAAATTGCGCAAAACTACGCAGGGCGGCTTCGCGGTCGCCGACTTTGTTTCCTTCGGCAATATCAAATATTTCTTTAGGCGTTAAAAATGTGTTTTTCTCTTTTGCCAACTCGTTATACACCCTCGTAATCGCACGAATACTAACACTTTCTTCAACAATTTTATCGGGATAAATTTTGTTGCGTAAGACCCAAATATCGCCGCCGCAACCGTTATCGCCTGTCAGCAAATGATTATTAATAACTACGCCCGCGCCAAATCCGGTTCCGAAAGTAAGCGCGGTAAGATTGTGATAGCGTTTACTGTTGCCATTTTTCGCTAATTCATCGTTGAGCATGGGTAAAGCGCCTGCCAGCGCTTCGCCAAAAGCAAACAAATTTCCGTCGTTATTAATGAAAACAGGCAGGTTGAATTTATCTTCGAGAAATGCGCCCAAAGCCACACCGCCGCGAAAAGCGGGAAAATTAGGCAAATCGCCAATGACGCCATTTTTGTAATCGGCCGGTCCGGGGAAGGCAAAACTTATTGCCGAAATCTCTCCATCAACTTCGTTTTGCAAGCGGCAAAAACCATTTTCGATTGTTTCAAGGCAAGGTTTTATATCGTTTGGCTCTGCCGGCAACGAAAAAGGCTGCGTAATTTCCCTGTTGCCCTGCAAAGCGGAAAATACAAAATTTGTACCGCCTGCATCAAGCGTAAGCACTATTCTTTGGTCGTTTCTATACATTTTTCAGCAATTTTCGAGACAACAACAATAAATAAACAACGCACAACAACAAAACTACAAAACTCAGGCTTACATTTGAAATGTTTATGACCGCTCCTATGATCGGCGACACAACGGCGCCTCCGGCAACGCCCATAATCATTAATGCCGAAATTTCATTCGTTAATTTGGGTTTATATTGCAAGGCTATTGTAAAAATAATTGAAAAAACATTGGCGCAAGAAAAACCAACAAGAAAAATTCCTGCAAGCAACAGCCATTGTTGCGATGCAAAAATCAACATCAGAAAAGCGACGACAGACGCCAGCATATTAAAGAATTGATATTTTGCAGGCTTTATTTTTATCAGAAAAAATGCGCCGAGAAACGCGCCGAGCGTGCGTGCGCCAAAATACAAACTCGACCCCAATGCAGCAGCGCCGGTACTTGCGCCTAAACGAAATTTCAACAGTTGGGGGGTATAAACATTCATACAAACGTCGATACCGACAATCAACAAAATGCCGATAAAAAGTTGAAAAACAAAACCATCTTTGAGCATCGCCGCCGTTTTTCCAAAAGTGGCAGGTTCGTTATTGCTTTTTTCTACATGAATGGAGCAGAGCAACACAAGCGACAAAACAGAAACAGCGGCATAAACCACAAACACAAACCGCCATTCTCCAAAATATGTAACGCCTATACCCGCAACGATTGGTCCCAAAAACGAGGCAACCGCTTTTATAAACTGTCCGAAAGTGAGCGTACTCGCCAATTTATTTTCGGCAACAATACCGGAGACAAGCGGATTGAGCGACACCTGCAATATCGTATTGCTGACGCCAAGCAACGAAAACGCTGTAATCGCCGCATAAAAATTATAACTCACGCAGGGTAAAACAACGGAAACTATCCCCAATGCAATCGCTATCAGAACCGTTTTTTTCTGTCCGATGCGGCTCATTAAAACGCCTGTGGGAATGGAAATTACCGCAAACCAAAAGAAAACCATCATAGGAATAACGGCTGTTGCAAGGTTGCCGAGTTGGAAATCATCCTTGATATAGTTGGTTGCCACGCCCGCTAAATCAACCGTTCCCATTACAAAAAAACCAAGCATAACGGATATAAATATCACAAACTTATTTTTCATCTTTTTAAAAATTAAATTCGAACGGATGCTTTGACTGTTATACATCGCCGGCCTTCCGACAATCCGTAAGGTCGTATGGAATAATGTTTTACATTTTCAGGAACAATAAATGTTTCCGCATAATGCACAACAAACGGTTCAAATGCATTTTCGGGACTTTCCACTATTACCTCTTCTCCTTCGGCAAGATTCAGCACATTAAGGCTGCCATTGGTAAAATGTTCTATTTTTTCAGAAAAATAATGCCGGCGCGTTTCGATAAATTCATTGGGATGAAGTCCTGTTTTTTCTTCGCACCATCCATTTTCCCGGCAAACCGGCGTAATCGCATTAACAAGATTTTTCTTTGTATAATCCGTATCCCGTTTCCAATCAATCACTTCGACGCCTCGTTCTATATTTATCGGACGCGGTTTGCCGTCTAAGCCCAAACGTCCCCAGTCCCACATTTTGAACGTAAAAATGCTTGGCGTAGAACTGATTTCAAGCACCAGTCCGCCTTCACCCGAACAATGCACCGTGCCTCCGGGAATAAGAAAATGGTCGTGCCGTTTGGCGGGAATCCGGTTTGCATATTTTTCAGGTTCAAACATCGTTTCGCCGCGCTGTGCGCTATGCAAATCGGCTATCATTTTTTCGCGGTCGATATTGTTTTTTAACCCGATAAAAACAGAAGCCTTCTCTTCTGTATGCAGCAGGTAATAACTTTCATCTTGCGTGTAGTGCATACCAAAATTCTGCTGAATGAATTGCGTGGTCGGATGCACCTGAAAACTGAGGTTGCCGCCTTCAACGGTGTCAAGCATGTCGAAGCGAATAGGAAACTGCTTGCCGAAACGCGCTTCGACCGCTTCGCCAAGCAGTTCGCGACTCTTCAAAAGCGTCAAATTCATTGCGGGCAATTCAAACAATGTTCCGTTGATTTTCAATAACAAACTATTTTCCTCCGGCACGCAATCGAAGCCCCAACCGTAATTTTTTTCATCCTCCGGAAGTCCAAAAGTGCGTTTCATAAATTGTCCGCCCCAAGGTGCAGGCGCAAAAAACGGCGCCACGCGAAACGGTTTCTTAATCGTTTTTTCTATGCCTTTGAAAAAAGTTTCCCTGTCGGTTAATTTTGGATTTTTCCTGCAATTTGTATCCAGGAAAAAATCAATTTTCCGAAAAAAACTGTCTTTATGAGCGTCGCAAATGCGCCAATCGTTAAAATAGCCGCGCTTATATTGCAAGGAAACATCCTCGCCGCTATTATCCACTCCCAACGACGTTGCCGAATGTTCGGCAAATCGCTTCTGTATCTCCCAACGCGCCATATCGGCATAAATCAAGCAGACATTTTCGGATGTTACCAAGGCCGCGCCACAACCGGTAATGATTATTTTTCCACTGCAATTTTGAATTTCCTGTCGCGTTGTTTGTAATTTCCCGTCATCAAAATAATCCGACATTTGTAGATTGGTAACATAGCCAAAAAGCGCATCGTCGGTTATAAACCGCTTTGTCATTTGAATAATTTCGCTCTCGCTTTTGAAAAGACGGCGCGTATCAATCAACAAATCGGGATTCAATTTTGCAAATTCCGATAAAATTTCGTTTTCATCCGCTCCGACATAGTAATCAACAACAAGCGTTTTTTCTTGCAAAATTTCGCCCGCTTTTTCGATGATTTTATCCCAAGTTTGCAGCAAAAAGCCATCTATATCAGTTGCCGGAAACAAATCGTAATTCATAAATGCTTATTTTTTGGTTAATTCTTTTTTTGAGGTGCTAT
>JAISXQ010000022.1 GCA_031270425.1 Prevotellaceae bacterium
ATTCGATGAAACGTTTGGACGACGGACGCTACAACAAAGTCGCCAACATCGTGGGGCATACCATGCAGTTCCACCCGCACGGCGACGCTTCCATCGGCGACGCGCTGGTGCAACTCGGACAAAAAGACCTGCTTATCGACTGTCAGGGAAACTGGGGAAACATACTGACCGGCGACGGAGCCGCTGCGCCCCGCTACATCGAAGCGCGGCTGTCGAAGTTTGCGCTGGACACGGTTTTTAATCCGAAAACAACGGAATGGAAACTCTCCTACGACGGACGGAATAAAGAACCGGTTGCGCTTCCGGTGAAATTTCCGCTCTTGCTGGCGCAGGGCGTGGAAGGCATTGCCGTAGGTTTGAATTCGCGCATTTTGCCGCACAACTTCAACGAACTTTGCGACGCCTGCGTTGCACACCTGCGCGGCGAAGATTTTGAACTTTATCCCGACTTCCAAACAGGCGGCTCCATCGACGTGAGCCGTTACAACGACGGTGAACGCGGCGGCGCGGTAAAAATACGCGCAAGAATCAGCAAATTAGACAATAAAACGCTCGCCGTCAGTGAAATTCCTTACAGTTCGAACACATCCAAACTGATTGAATCCATCATTAAGGCAAGCGAAAAGGGAAAAATAAAAATCCGTAAAGTGGACGATAACACGGCGGCAAATGTCGAAATACTGGTGCATTTGCAAGCCGGTTCTTCGTCCGATAAAACGATTGACGCGCTCTATGCTTTTACCGATTGCGAAATAAGCATTTCGCCCAACTGCTGCGTGATACACGACAAAAAACCGCGCTTTATGGGCGTGAGCGAAATGTTGCGCGTCAGCTGCGGGCATACGAAGGATTTGCTGAAACTGGAACTCGAAATACAAAAGGCGGAATTGCTGGAACAGCTGTTCTTCACTTCGCTCGAAAAAATATTTATCGAAAGCCGCATTTACAAGGACAAGGAATTTGAAAATTCCGCCTCGCAGGACGAAGTTGTTGCGCATATCGACAAACGTTTGGAACCTTTCAAAAAAGATTTCGTTCGCGAAGTAAGGCGCGAAGACATTCTCCGCCTGCTCGAAATAAAGATGATGCGCATCACAAAGTTCGACGCCGACAAAGCCAACGATACGCTGATAAACATTCAGAAAAAAATCGACGAAACCGACCATCATCTGGATAATTTAGTGGTTTACACCATCAATTGGTACGAAACGCTGAAAAATAAATACGGCAAGGATTTCCCGCGCCGGACGGAAATCCGCAATTTTGAAACCATTGTGGCGACCAAAGTTGTGGAAGCCAACGAGAAACTGTACGTCAACCGGGAGGAAGGTTTTATCGGAACCTCGCTTAAAAAAGACGAATTTGTATGCAATTGTTCCGATATAGACGACGTTATTGTATTTTTCAAGGACGGAAAATACAAAATCGTAAAAGTTGCCGATAAGCTCTTTGTGGGGACGAACATTCTTTACCTGAACGTATTTAAGAAAAACGACAAACGCACCGTTTACAACGCCATTTACCGCAACGGCAAGTCGGGCTCTCATTATATTAAACGCTTTGCCGTCAACGGCGTAACGCGCGATAAGGAATACGACATTACACAAGGCGAACCGCACTCGAAAGTAGTTTATTTCACGGAAAATCCCAACGCCGAAGCCGAAGTTGTGCGCGTAACCCTGAAACCGAAACCCCGCTTGAACAAACTCGTTTTTGAAAAAGATTTTAGCGATATTGCTATCAAAGGGCGACAGTCGATGGGGAATATACTGACAAAGCACGATGTGCACAAAATACAGTTGAAACAGAAAGGAGGCTCCACGCTCGGAGGGCGCGAAGTGTGGTTCGACCACGATGTACTGCGCCTGAATTACGATAACCGCGGCGAATATCTGGGCGAATTCCAAAGCGAAGACCAAATTCTGGTGATTTCCGCCAAGGGAGATTATTACACCACGAGTTTCGACCTGACCAATCATTTTGAAAAAGACATTTTGGTTATTGAAAAGTTCGACGCCGGCAAGGTTTGGACTGCCGTTCTATTCGACGCCGACCAGGGATATTACTACCTGAAACGTTTCCAGTTGGAAGCCTCGCAACGTATGCAGAATTTCGTAGGCGACAATCCGAAGTCGGAACTTATGCTGATTTCGGACGAAGTTTGTCCCTGTTTCGAGATTACTTACGGCGGAGCGGACGAACGCCGCGAAGCCTTAGTTGTGGACGCCGAAGAATTTATCGGCGTAAAAGGGTTCAAGGCAAAAGGCAAACGCCTGACAACCTGCGAAGTAGCGTCAATCAACGAATTGGAGCCTTTGCGCCAAAAAGAACGCAAGGACGATTCCCCTGAAAACAACCCGGACAATAACGAAGGAAACGGCGAAAAAGAGACGGACGGCGAAATACGCCCCGAAGAAAGCCTGCCGCAAACAACAGTTCCTGAAAAAGCGGACGAAGAAGCGGAAAAACCGCAAGAAGAAGAAAAACCGGTTGAAGATGCGGAAAAAAACACCGGAAACGAGCCTGAACCCCACATGGAAGAAGCGATTGACAAACAGCGCCTGAACGATGAAATCACAGGACAAATGACATTATTTTAAATTCAAAGAGCCAAGAGCCAAGAATCAAGACAAAAGAGAAAAGACAAAAGACACACATCGGAATCAATAATAAAAATTTTTTATGAAAAAAACAGTATCAATCTTTATTTCAATTATTTGCACAGGAACCCTTTTTGCACAGGAAAAAGCGCCTGTCGATACATTTCTTTTTACAACGGTAAAAGAAAACCCGATTACGCCGGTAAAAAATCAGGCAAGTTCGAGTACCTGCTGGAGCTATTCGGGTGTAGGTTTTTTGGAATCGGAACTGCTGCGCAAAGGCAAACCCGAATACGACCTGTCCGAAATGTTTATCGTTTATCATTCGTATTTAGACAAAGCCGATAAATACGTCCGTATGCA
>JAISXQ010000088.1 GCA_031270425.1 Prevotellaceae bacterium
ACAAAAAAATGTGATGTAACTGTAAACTATAAACTGTAAACTGAATTAAAACTATTGTTTTCTATGTGTTTATGTTTGAAAAAATAGTTGTTGTCATGTACTAAGCTGAGTTTATTTACAATTTTACTCTTTACTCCTGTTTTTCTGCTTTTTCCTCTTTTTTCCAAATCCGGTTGAAAGCCTGCCAGTAATAGTTGAACATATCTTTTATGCTTTTAAATTCTTCTTTGTACAAAACGCCCGCTCCGTAGGATACCTGGGCTGCCCGCAGGCGGTCGATGGTGTGGCGGTAGCCTTTGAAGCGGAGCTTCCCGGATTCCGTCAGTAAATATTCCATGTCCAGGTCGCTGATAAACCTGTTTTTATCTTCAACCAGTTCGTCCTGCCGGTAGCCCAAGTTTCCGTTCACAATTAGCCGGTCGTTGGGTTGGTAATGTATTTCGGTTTGGTACTGCGATGTTTGTTCGTCGCTGCGCATATCGAAGCCTAAGGAAATTTTGCTGTTCTGGAATACTTTCGACATCCATCCGCTGAGGGTTGCGGTTGCAAATGCAAGTCCTTCGTTGCCCGAATTGGCTCCTGCATCGGTCGTAGCCAGATAATCGGGGGTATAGAATCTTCCGAGCAACAACAGAAAGAGGATTTGCCGGTTCATCATTTCTTCGGTGCTGATAATGCTTCGGATAAGCTGCTTTACGCTTTCGTCGCTCGAAGGCAAGTCGATGTTAAATGCGATTGTCGGATTCATCAGGTTGTCGGTAAGAATAAGGACGCAGTTTACCGGAATACTCGAACGGTTTGTAACAAACTGGAGTTGCGCCCTGTCCATCAGGTCGAGGAGCGAAGCCGACAGCGAATAGATAGCCCGCAAGTTGATGTTCGCGTTTTTCAAATCGCCCGACCACGAAATACTGCTTCCCCGTTCGATGCGGAAATTTTTCCGTATCAGGTTTTGGAGCGAGAACAAATAATATCCGCTTTCTATCGTGTAAGTTCCAAAGAGTTTTACGTCGGAATACGTGTCGAATTCTACCCGCAGGCTCCCGCTTCCCCGCGCGTTTATCATGTCGCCGGCTTTGGGGTCGGTTATCAATTCGATTTCGGCTTCGGGAGTTGCTTCTATTTGCAGGTTTATTTTTACGTTAACTCCCTGTTTTTTGCCGTTTTTATCTTTTTCAACCTTTGTTACGTAGGGATTGACGTCTTTTTCTACGAATTTTATAAAGCTGTTGTCCGAGGCGGTGGACATGCCCGCCATCCGGATATACACTTTTGAACGGGGTTTCGATACGGCGTTTACCGTGATATTGGTTTCGTTCATATCGCCGTATATGCGCACGGAGCCGTCAACGTATGCTTTCCCGAAAAAATATTCATTGTCGTTGGATTGCGTGTTGATAGCCATGATATTTTTTGAAGCGATATGAAAGTTATAGTCCATATCGGCAAACAGTCCGTCGTGGATGATTCGCCCGTTGGCTGTCGCCCGGTTTTTATCGGAGTCGAACAGATGCAGGTTTTTTACTTCCAGTAAATTCCGGTTCAAATACACATAATCGTTGAAAGTGTAGGTAGTTTTCAGCGCTAAAACGGTGGCCTGCCCGTTGCGGACGAAAGGCGCGCCTTCAAATCCCATTGTCTTGCTCGGACCGAACATGCGTATTTTCCCGCTTGCCAATCCTTGCAGGTTTCCGACAACCCCGTCGAAATATTTGGACAGAAACTCGATGCTTACATCGTGCGTATCGAAGACGAAATCCAGCGAATCGTTTTTAGGCGCGTATATGCCGTCGGCTTCTATCACTACGCGGTCGCTGTCGTAAAATGTGCCTTTTGCACGGACGTACTCGTTTTCTTTGTCCCAGGTGGAAAAAAGATCGGCGTTTCCTATGCGTTTGCTGTTCAGTTTTACATCGTCCACATGGATGTCGGCTTCGTAAACCGGATGGCTGAACAGGTTGAACAAGCTAACGCCGCCTGTTGCGACGCCGCCTATTTTAAAGCCTTTCAGTCCGGCAAGTTCCAATATAAAATCCAGGCTTAATTTATTCATTGCAACATCCAGACGGTCGTTTTCGTCTTTCGACGCTTTGCCGTTGATGTGTATGAATTGGCTGTGGTTGTCTATTTTAAAATTGTTGACCTGTATGGACTTACCGGCATTCCAACTGATATTTCCCGGATGGATGCGCCAGGTGGAGTCGGCGAGAATGATTTCCGTCGGTTTTATGTTCATATTTGCCGAAAAAGATCCGTTTTCCCGTAAAAACTTAGTTTCGGTATCTATATTGCCGGCATACGTAATATCTTTCGTGTTTTGCCATCCGAGGCGCATATTCAGCATATCTTTGGATGCGGAAGCGTTCAGGAAAAAATTTGTCAACTCTTTTTTTGCCGTGTATTGCGTGCGGCAGGTCAATTCGATGTGCGTGCGGTTGACGTTGCTCAGTTGGATTGCCAGATTTTCCATTTGCTGCTTTTCGAGCCGGATAAGGGGGAAATTGGCAGTTATATGGACGTGGTTGGCGGCTTCGTCTATTTTTCCCTGTATTGAGGAAGTTCCTTCGAGCCGGTAGGGGAGATTTAGCGCTTCGGATATGTCGCCGCTGTTTTTCAGTTGCAGGTTAATATCTATCCGGTTCGTATTTTTTACCGCCGCGCTGTTGGAACTGTTGCGCACTATTGCCGGCAAGTATTTTTCCAACAGGTTGTTGATCGTATTCCCGATAGCGCTGTAACGGAAATTTCCTTTAAAAGAACCGTTCAGGTAATCGGACGTAATGGAAACGTTCGTATTGTCGTCCGTAATATCCGAACGAAGTAAAATACTGTCCACATTCAAGGTCTTACCCTGGTTGGAAAATTCCAAGCTGTCAAAGCGGAGGAAACCGTTGATGTTGTCGAATGAATTTCCGGTCATGTTGGTTGCCGCCTTGAAGCTGAGTGACGAATTTGGAAAACTTTCAATCAACTTCAAGGCGTATAAATCGATATGATCCACCGTCAGCGCAAAGTCGAAAAAGGGAAGTTTCCGGCTTAAATCAATGATTCCGTTGAATCTTGCGGTTAAATTTTTATCTTCAAAAGCGATTTTTCCGTCGAATCCGTTCCCGTCGTATGCCCCGTCGAAATTAATGTCTTTGTAGGCGTATCCGTGGTATTCCAGTTCCGATACGCTCGCCTTCACAACGCCCTGAACGCTCGAATCGCCTTTTTTCGACCCCTTTGTGTTGATGTTGAAAGCGAATTTGCCCAAGTCTTTTTCCCCGGTCAAATATCCCAAGCGTATGTTGTTCGATTTCACCGTACCGTTGTAGGACAGGTCGTTCAACTTGTTGCTAAACTGTAATTTCAGGTCGGCGGCTATATTTCCGGCTTGTGTGGACAAATTGCCGTATATTACCAAATCGCTGAAAAATCCGGTGGCTTTTCCTTTGTATTGTATAATGCCCAGGCGGTCTAATTCTTCGGGCAGGATAACCGGTTTGCGGTTCAAATCCGAAATGAAATCCTGCAAATCGTTCTTGCCGATGCGCAAATTCGCAATATCTCCGAAGATGAAGGTTTCCTCTACATTCGGGAGTCCAATCAACTCCAATCCGGCTTCAAGCAGAAAGTTTTTTCCGTAGTTGATTTTCAGGTTTTTAAGTTT
>JAISXQ010000026.1 GCA_031270425.1 Prevotellaceae bacterium
ATTTCTAATTTCAAGATTTCAAAATTGTGTTGAAAGCGAAATCTTGGAATCTTGAAATCTTGAAATTAGAAATCTTGAAATTTCGAAATGTTGTTCTACGCGCCCAATTTATTACACGAAAACATTCTTCCCGAAGAAGAATCGCAACATGCTGTTAAAGTTTTACGACTGCGGATTGGCGATGAAGTAGAAATCACCAACGGAAAAGGGAATTTTTGCAAAGCCCGCATCACCAACCCGCACCCAAAGCATTGCGAATTTGAAATTTTGTCGAAAGATTTTGTCGAAAAACGCAGCTATAACCTGCACATTGCCATTGCTCCTACAAAAAACATCGATCGCTTGGAGACCTTTGTCGAAAAGGCTGTCGAAATAGGCGTTGATACGATTACGCCAATTATCTGCCGTTTCTCGGAACGAAAAACTATTAAATCCGAACGTTTGGAAAAAATCGTTATTTCGGCGTCGAAACAGTCGAAACGGACGTATTTTCCCGTATTAAACAGCATTTGCAGTTTTTGTGAACTTGTAAACAACGCGGCAGTTTCTCAAAAATTCATCGCGCACTGCTACGAAAATGAAAAGCAGACGCTTAAACAGCTTTGCCTGCCTGCGACGGATACGCTACTATTAATTGGACCCGAAGGCGATTTCAGCCAGGATGAAGTGAAGCTGGCTCTTTCGAAGGGCTTTCGGGCTGTTTCGCTCGGCAACAACCGCCTGCGCACCGAAACTGCCGGAATCGCGGCTTGCGCTACCGTCGAAGTTATCAATCAATAAAATATCAACTACTGCGTTTTCACAAGTAAGCAACATTGTCATTACCGGAATGAAGGAAATTAGATAGTATCTAACAAGCAGGGTATCCAAAATGACGTACCGAAAATCATTCAAAAAAATATCGTATAACATTGAAAATAAATGAAATATACATATTTTCGGGTTATATTTTAATTAACTTGGACGACCTAAACGCTCTTGTTTAAAGAAAATGGCGAAAAGTATAGTTACAACAAGCGCGTAAGCCGCGAAAACAAACCAGATACCCTGCCAGTCTTTCACCTGCGTTACAGGGTCTTCAAACCATTTCGCAATAATCAGCCCCGCGATGATATTTCCCAAAACGGCGCCGATACCGTTGGTCATCAGCATAAAAACGCCCTGCGCCGACGATTGTATGCGGGAATCGGTATTTTTCTCTACGAACAGCGCACCCGAAATATTGAAAAAATCGAAAGCCATGCCGTAAATAATGCAGGAGGCGATTATCAACACAAAACCAAGCGCGGTATTATCAGCCATTCCCAATAAAGAGAAACGTAACACCCAGGCTGTCATGCTGAAAAGCATCACGTTTTTGATTCCGAATCTTTTCATAAAGAAAGGGATGGAGAGAATGAACAAGGTTTCGGAAACTTGCGATATGGATAAAATTATGGTGGAAAAATCGTTTATCAGTCCGCCCTTTGTAAAGACGCTGGCGTCCTGCAAAAAGCTGTCGCCGTAAGCGTTGGTCAGTTGCAAAGCGCCGCCGAGCAACAGGCTGAAAATAAAGAAAAGAGCCATTCTCTTCTGTTTGAACAGAACGAAGGCTTCCAATCCCAGTTTTTGCGCCAATGTTTTCCTTTCCGCCGTTTTCGCTTCTTCCTCCTTTTTTATGGCGGGCAGTGAAATAAATGAAAAAATCGAAAGGCAAAAAGCCATTATTGCCGAAATAAAGAAAGACACCTTTATACTCTGTCCGAGTCCCCAATCTTTGGTAAAAAAATTAGTAACCCACATGGCAACGATAAATCCAACGGTTCCCCATACCCGTATCGGCGGAAAATAGGTTGTCGGGTCTTTACCTTCGTTTTTCAGCGTTTTAAATCCGATGGAATTGTTCAATCCGATCGTAGGCATGTAGAAGCACATGGCTATCAGCAATACCCAGAAGAAACTCAACGGCGCGTCGATAAAAGGCAAAAAACACATGGTAACGCCGAAAAGCAAGTGCAAAATAGCATACACATAGTTGGCTTTCCATTTGTCGGCGACGATTCCGAAGAGCGTCGGCATAATAAGCGACGCGAAACCCATAGTGGAAAACACCAAACCGAATTCCGCTCCGTTCCATTGTTTTTCAACAAAACCGTAATGCCCCAATGTCATCATCCAAGCCCCCCATACGAAGAACTGGAGAAAATTCATAATAATCAAACGATATTTCATGCTTTTATATATATTTAGAAATCAGAACTATAAACTTAAAACTATAAACTATAAACTCAGAATTCAGAACTTTCCGCCTTTTTATTTATCATATCTCTGATTACGGCAGCCAGCTCGTAACCTTCCTCTTCCAGGGCTTTCGCCAAGAGTTTTTCCAATTCTTCGGATGAAAAACGAGCCAAATCTCCACTATCCAGTTCGTCGAGCCTAATATCCTCTTCCTTATCGCCTTCGGAAGCGGCGGCAATATTTATTTCGGTTCCGACAACATTCATTATATCGGACTTTATATATATCGGACAATCGCAGCGGACAGCCAATGCAACCGCGTCGGAAGTACGCGCGTCGATTACAAGCGTTTTGCCGGCTCTGTTCACGTATAATTCCGAGTAGAAAACATCGTTTACCATATCGTAGATCAATACTTTTTGCAAAACGGCGTCGAGCGCATTAAGCAAATTCCGTATCAAATCGTGCGTTAAAGGGCGGGCGGACACTTTATTATTAAGTTTCAAAGCGATGGATTGCGCCTCCGGTTCCCCGATCATAACCGAGAAACGACGGCTGCCGTATACTTCACTCATAACAAGCCCGTAAGTCCCCGCCACCGACTGGTTGTAAACTAAACCGGTAATTGTCAGTTTTATTTCGTCGCTCATAACATAGAAATTAAAGAATAGCAAATATACTCATATTTTTAAAAGTATTTTAAACTCTGTCCTTTTTTTTACATAGCGCTCTTTACTAATTTCTCTTATCCATTCCCCACATCAATTTATTTTTCAACGTATTAAAAAAAGTATGCCCCGGTTGTTTAATCATTTTGATACTGTGAGCGGCTTTGCTTATCTTCAATTTGCTACTTTGATTCAGTACGATTGAGCGTCCATCCAAAGCCAACAGGAAAGAACCCGTGCGGCTGTTCACTTCCAGTTCTATCTCCCAACTGTCGGGAATTATCAAGGGACGGACGTTCAAACTGTGGGAAGCTACCGGCGACAGTACGAAACTTTGAGCTTGCGGAACAACGATAGGACCGCCCACACTCATCGAATAAGCCGTCGAACCTGTCGGGGTCGATACAATCAAACCGTCGCTCTGATAAGTATGTACCGGTTCGCCGTTCACCATAGCGCTTATGGCAATCATCGACGAAGTATCCTGTTTCAAAACCGCCACTTCGTTCAGCGCATACGGATATTGCAGGCTGTCATTTGCAGAAGTTTCCACAAAAAGCAGGCTGCGTTCTTCCGTATAATATTTTTTTTGCAAAATCACTTCGATAGCCGCCTCTATATTTTCGTCCGACACGTCGGTAAGAAAGCCCAAACGTCCGGTATTCACGCCCAAAATGGGAATTTGCTTGTTTCCCACGTGAGCCGCCGTTGTGAGGAAAGTACCGTCGCCGCCGATGCTCAACGCCAAATCGGCATAAAAATCGCCGTTTTCGATAACGCAAGCATTACCGGGGCAAAGCCCATTCGCGCGGATATAAGCGTAAAGTTTTTTCTCAAACAAAAAAGAAACGTCTTTTTTCTCCAAGGTAGCGAAAATAATTTTAAGGCAGGACAATATAGCGGGACGGTTCGTATTACCGAAAATAGCAATCTTCATTTACACTCTTTTTTCAATTTATTGATACATAAAACAACGCAAATTTACGAAGCGGAATTCATTTTTTTGCATTACTTTTGCAACTTAATTCCGTATTCGTTGTTTTGCTGTACAAAGGAAGTAATTTTTTTCCAATGCACAATATTACAAATACGTTGAACAACAATAAATTCGGCATAGAAACAAATAATAACATTTAACAATTTTGCGAGATGACAAAATTAAGCGTCAATATCAACAAAGTGGCAACGCTGCGCAACGCCCGCGGAGGGAATGTTCCCGACGTATGCAGGGTGGCTCTCGAC
>JAISXQ010000072.1 GCA_031270425.1 Prevotellaceae bacterium
GTTAGCATTACCTGTCGCATGCGAAGAAGTGACAAATCTCTCTATTCGATGGCTTCAGACAAGCAATAATGCTATTAACGGTACACTTGCTTCTGCAGGGACAAACCGTATAGACGATATAGTAGTATCCGGTAAAAAGCCGTCTATTGTTCTTACCCCCATTTCCGACTCACCCTTTACCGTCACAGAAGGAATATCCAAAGAAATCACCGGCTTGCAATCCGAAACGGAATATTTCTATACGGTAACGGCAAAAGCGGGCGCGTTTACTTCGGATCAATCAAACGAAATCAGCGCAACAACAACTACCCCTACGATAAACAACGACAATGCTTTGATTCCATCCTTCCGCGTAAGCGCGGCGAATGGCGTATTGTCGGTTGAAGGCGCAGTTGTCGGCGAACGTATCGAGGTTTACAGCGCAATCGGTCGCTTGCTTGCCAGCCAAACGGCTGTAAAAGGAATAAACAGGCTCGATATTTCCCTTCGCGGCGTTGTGCTGGTAAAGGCAGGCGATAAGTTACAAAAAACGCTGATACAATAACCAAACCGGCGGAAAAAGCCATATAACAAAAAAACCGCAAAAATTTGCGGTTTTTTTGCCCTTTTCTCATAAAAAAGAATTAACTTTACACTCGCTAAGACAACGGCAAGCGGCAAGAAATTTAGAATACAGATTTTCAAAATACAGAGAAAATCGGATTGACGGATTAACGAATTAACGAATATGAAAGAAAAACCGGTATTTAACAAGCGCATTTTCTGGGATGTCGATTTCAACAAGCTCGACTACGATAACCGGGCAGGTTTCATTATCGAGCGGGTATTCGATCGCGGCGATGTGGACGATATACGGCAGTGCCGCCGCTACTACGGCGACGAAAAAATAACGGAAAAACTGCTTAATGCCAAATTCTTGATGGAACACAGAACGTATTTAGCTTCGGTAGTAATCGACAGACCGGTAGAAGATTTCAGATGTTACAAACTCAGACAGTTGAACCCGGGACTTTATCCATACTGAAACAGTTGATGGCGATTCCCGAACTCCAATCATTCAGCTTGGTTGGCGGAACGGCTCTTGCGCTGAAATACGGACATCGAACATCTGTTGATTTGGACTTGTTTTCCACAGAAAATTTTGAACATCAAATGGTTATTGATGTCTTGCGGCGAGAATTCGGAACTTCCTTTGTCCATGAAAGCGATTTTGCCAAATGGGGCGTTTTTTGTGTTATCGGCGGCGTGAAAGTAGATTTGGTTTACTATCCGCACAAGCAGTTGTACCCCGCCGAAGTTCGCGAGGATATCCGGATGTACGACGACCGCGATTTGATAGCCATGAAAATTCAAGCGATTTTGGGCAGGGGCAAAAAAAAGGATTTTTGGGATATTTGCGAGTTATTACAGCATTACAGTCTGTCGGAAGCAGTTGATTTTCACATAGATAAATATACAAATCAAATGCTGTTGATTTCCATTCCGCAAGCCCTTATTTATTTTGAAGACGCCGAAAAAAGCGATGAGCCGGTAAGTTTCAAAGGACAGACCTGGCTCAAAATAAAAAATGATATAAAGAAAACAGTACGGGATTTCTTACTATAATAAAAACGACTAACAACCGAACAAAAAATGTGTAAAAAGCATTATAATAATAAACAAAAAAACAAATTTACTAACATTAAAAAAAACGTTTTATGAAAAAAATTACTTTATTATCGTCATTCGTCATTTGTTGTGCAGTATTCGCACAAGCGCAGTTAATAATTTCTGATGATTTTAATTACACTGTGGATGCAGAATTAAAAGCGAACGGTTGGGTAGGAACCGGAAGTGGCACTCCGAGTACAACTAATCCAATTTTAGTTACGGCAGCTTCCATTACATACTTAGGCTATCCTGGATCCGGAATAGGCAATGAAATATCATTGACAACTTCGGGCGAAGACTTGAATAAGTCATTCGACGCAATTACAAGTGGAAGCATTTATTTTTCGGCTCTTGTCAATTTATCGGCAGCTCAAGCTACAGGCGATTATTTCCTTCATATCGCAGACGCTCCTACAGGCAGCACCTTCTTTGGTAGAACATTTGCAAAATTAGCAAATGATAAAGTTGCATTTGGAATTCAGAACACTTCTGGCGGCACGCCGGCACCAACACCAACTTATACCGATGCTATTTATGAATTAAATACAACTTACTTATTGGTTGTAAAAGTAAACGTTTCTACAAGCGAGTCGTCGCTTATTGTCAACCCTGCTATTGGAAGCGCTGAGCCGGAAAGCGGTTGGATTAGCAATTCGAGTGGAACCGGCGCTATTCCTGCAGCAGGATTCAAAACAATAAATGTAAGACAAGGAACAGCAGCAAATGCACCTGCATTAAAATTAGACGGACTTCGTGTAGCCGCTTCTTGGTCAGACCTTTTCACAACGGCAGGCACATCAAATCCTTCAGCCGACAAAATAAGTTTTCGCGTTTCGGGCAACACGTTGGTAGCCGTTAACCTTATGGCAGGAACATCTGTTGAAATCTATAACGCCGTAGGCTCGCGAGTTCAAACTTCGGTATTCGACGGAAACCCGGTAGAGTTAAACAACCTGTCGAAAGGTATTTATATCGTTCGCGCCGGAAAGCATACGCAAAAAGTAGCGTTTTAAGAGAACACAATCCCGAATAGTTATTCGGGAACAGATAGTATAAATTTGCACGGATTAAACGGATGAATATCCATAAGAATCGGTATTTATCCTTTTAATCCGTGTCATCTGTGTCATCCCGACATATCGGGACAAGTAGCTGTATTTCAGCAGATTTTGCAAATAAAACAGCAATCAGCCTAAGCCAACTCGTGAAATTATGAAAATATCTGTCTTCCGCGTTATAAAACCGGTACTATTCCTTTGGGCGCTTGTTGCAGCGAGCATCGTATATGCCCAGCCAAGACAGGGATATTATTCTTCCGCCGAAGGAAAAGCCGAAAGAACATTAAAAACAGCGTTGTACGATATTATAAAAGGACATACGGTTGTATCGTATGCTGATTTGTACGATGTATATCAAACGAGCGACATTACCGCCGACGGCAAGGTTTGGGACATGTATTCTACCTGCACGTGGACGCCGGGGCAGAAAAAATGCGGCAATTACTCCAACGTATGCGACTGCTACAACCGCGAACATTCCATCCCGCAAAGCTGGTTTGATGAAAAAAGTCCCATGGTTAGCGACGCTTTCCACATATATCCGACCGATGGAAAAGTAAACGGACAGCGGAGTAATTACCCTTTCGGAGAATGCGGTAGCGGAAGCGTTTTAAACAATGGTAAAGGACGTTTGGGAACTTCGACATTTGCCGGTTATTCGGGAACCGTATTTGAACCCGACAATGAATATAAAGGTGATTTCGCCCGCACCTATTTTTATTTTGCCACACGCTACGAAAATAGTATGACAACAATTGAAGGAGCATCTTTCAGCGGCAATACCTATCCGGCGCTTTCTTCGTGGTCTGTCAGCCTTTTCCTCAA
>JAISXQ010000156.1 GCA_031270425.1 Prevotellaceae bacterium
TACTGATGCCGTGGTTTGCCGATTTTTATTCGCCTTTTATTCCGGCTGCTTTCGAGTTGCTGGGATACGACGCTGAAAACCTGCCGCCAAGCGATGAAAAAACGGTGGAATACGGTTTAAAATATTCCAACAATGAAATTTGCTATCCCGCTACTTTGGTGGTGGGCGACTTTATAAAAGCCTTGCACAGCGGAAAATACAGGCGCGAAGAAATCGCGTTGGGCATTACGCAGACAGGCGGGCAATGCCGCGCTACCAATTACATCACGCTGATGAAAAAAGCGATGATAGCCGCCGGATTTGAAGATATTCCCGTAATTGCCGTTTCTACCGGCGCGGGAAGCATTAACGAGCAGCCCGGATTTACCATTGATTGGAAAAAAGTAATTGTACCTGTTATCACTTGTTTGGCATACGCCGACTGTCTTTCGCAGATGTATTACGCCACCGCGCCGCGCGAACGCGAAAAAGGCATTGCCGGAAAGTTGAAGCAAAAATACATTGATTTTGGGGTTGAAGCGATACGCAAAGGCAATTCAAACATTCTTTATGGATTAGCGCAAAAGGCGGCTGTCGAATTTAACGGCATGAATACCCATGCCGGTATACCGCGTATCGGCATTGTGGGCGAAATTTATGTGAAATACAATAATTTCGGACACAAGAACGTGGTAAATTGGCTGATTGAACAGGGTGTGGAGCCGGTAACGCCGCCGCTCACAGCATTTCTTACGGATGGTTTCGTCAATGCCGCCGCCCGTGTGGAAGGCAATCTGGCGGAAAGGAAGCGGTTGAAAAAAGCGGTATTTTTTGCCGCGGACAAATATGTAACGCACGTCAACAAAAAGATGCGGGAATATTGCATCGCTTTCCCTTATATCCAATCGCTCGGAACGCCGGAAGACGATGCGCGGAAGGCTTCCCTCATTATCAATACCAACGCGCAGTTCGGCGAAGGATGGCGCATTCCCGCCGAATTTGCCCACTTTGCCGAATCGGGCGTTAATAATGTGGTCAGCCTGCAACCTTTCGGCTGCATTGCCAATCATATCGTATCAAAAGGTATCGAAAAACGCACACGCGAACTTTATCCGTCGCTCAACCTGCTTTTTCTCGATTTCGACAGCGGCATGGCGGAAACCAACATCTTTAACCGCCTGCATTTTATGGTTAAGAACGCGCGGGAAGAAATGAAAAAACATGCCTGTATAACGTTAGCGGATGTTTCTAATTATTAGGAATTGTAGATAAAGTCCTTGCAGGCATATTTCTCCAAGCGCAGTTCTAATATGCGGATAACATCGTCGGGGCTGAATGTATAAGGGCGGCTGTCGTTCCGGTTTTTCGTAAAAAAATCCCTTGCCGCGTTTTTAAAGTCTGTCATACCGAAATTCTTTCCGGTGTAATTGCGGATATTCGTTACCGGACTTTTTACGGATTGCACATAAACGGCTTTTTGGGACGGTGAAGAAAGAGACCGTTGTCCGGCAGGGCTTTCTAAAACCTCTGCGAGAGTTTCCAAATCGGAATCGAACAGCAGGGTAGCGTGGTACAGCGCCCTGTTTTTGTGGACTGACTGCGCGCTGCCCGATATTTTTAAGCCGTCAATCAGTAAAGCCCGCCGCTCGTTGTACTGCGCCGGAATGCCCAAAACGGCAAGGAAGGACACGATTTGTCCGGCAAAGGTATTAAAATCAACGTTATCGTTGTTTTCGATAAAAGTCAGGTTCAAATTCCCCAAATCGTGATATACGGCTCCTCCGCCCGAAAAACGCCGCGCCACCGGAATGTTTTTTTCAGTAACAACATCCATATTCACCTCAGCCCAAACGTTCTGATGTTTCCCGACGATGACCGAAGCTTCGTTTTGCCAAAGCATAAAAATATCGTCCGTAAAGTTTTTGAACAGATATTCCTCGGCAGCCAAATTGAAGTAAGGATCGGTGGATATGTTGTCGATAAAGAGCATAAGATTAGCCCCTCCAAACTTCCCCGAAGGGGAGGCTTACAAACTATCTAAGTTTTTTAATTGTAAATTATTCTAATACCCTGCTTCCCCAAAAGTCCCCCAAGAGCTTGTCCCGCCTCAGCGGGAGGAATTTTGGGGGCTTTTAAGCATGCAATGTTTCGTGGATGATTTCGGCTACGGTCGGATGCGGGAAAACGATGCGTTTAAATTCTTCCACCGTATAACCTTTTTCGATAGCGATACCCGCCACCACAATCAGTTCCGAAGCGGGATTGCCCAGCATGTGGCAGCCGGTAATTTCTTCGCGCCCGTTAATTATCAGTTTACACAATCCGTTGCCCGTTTCGTTTTCGGCGACAAAACGCCCCGAATAAGCCATCGGCAATTTCAATACGCGGTAATTTTCGCCTTTGGCGTTCAACTCTTCTTCCGTTTTTCCTACGCCGGCTATTTCGGGATTGGTATATACCACGCCGGGTATCGCGTCATAAGACATGCTGTCATCAACGCCCAAAATATGGTTAATGGCAACGTCGCCTTCGCGGATAGCGGTGTGCGCCAACAGCGAATAGCCTGTAATATCGCCGGCGGCATACACGCGCGGATGCGTCGTTTGCATATATTCATTCACTTTCACGCCGTTTTTCAGCGTTTCCACCGCAAGTTTATCCAGACCGAAGTTAGCCGTTACAGCTTTGCGCCCGACGCTGACAAGTATTTTTTCGCTTTCGATGCTTGATACATTACCGTCTTTTTCAATAATAACCTCGCCGGCGTTTACTTCCGTTACTTTCGTGCCGAGGTGGAAAACAATGCCTTTTTTCGCGTAAGCGCTTCGCAGCATGGCGGAAGTTTCCTTGTCCATCGCTCCCAGTATTTCGGGCATCATTTCCACAACCGTAACTTTTACGCCCAGGCTGTTGAAAAAGGAAGCGAACTCCATGCCGATAACGCCGCCGCCGATGATGGTCAGCGTGCGCGGCAGTTCCTTGCATTCCAGGGCTTCTTTCGACGTCCAGTAATCCGTTTCCGATAGTCCTTTGATGGGTGGAATAAGCGTTTCGGAACCGGTGCAAATCAACAGGTAATCAGTATGGTAAGTCTCGCCGTTGCAGGCAACAAGGATTTTTTCGTCTTTTTCTCCCGAAATAACGGCGCTTCCTTCCACAACGGTAACGCCCGCCGCATTCAACTTTATTTTAACGCCGCTTGTCAGTTTCTTTACGGTTTTGTTTTTACGGCTGATGATTTTTCCCAAATCAAAAAGAGGTTCTTCATTGATGTTTACGCCGTATTTGGACGCGCTTTTCGCGTTGTCCAGTATTTTTGCCGAATACAACAGGGTTTTAGTCGGGATACAGCCTTCGTTCAGGCAAACGCCGCCGATGGCGTTTTTTTCAAATAAAACGGTTTTCAGTCCGTTTGCCGCAGCTCTTGCCGCCGATGTGTAACCGGCAGGACCGCCGCCGATAATTGCCAAGTCAAATTCCATGTATAGTTTATAGTTTAGGGTTCAGAGTTTGTAATTTGGCATTTGGATTGTCTCTATAAATTCCAAACTCTGAACTATTTTACACCGCCACCTCGCCTTTTATATGTGGATGCGGATCGTAATTGGTTAATTTGAAATCGGAATAGTCAAAAGAAAAAATATCTTTCACATCCGAATTAATTTTCATTTGCGGTAACGGACGGGGTTCGCGCGTAAGCTGCAATTTTACCTGCTCCAAATGGTTGGTATAAATATGCGCATCGCCCAAGGTATGCACAAAATCGCCTGCTTTCAGTCCGGTTACTTGCGCCGTCATCTGCAACAGCAAAGCGTAAGAAGCGATATTGAAGGGAAGACCCAAGAAAATATCCGCGCTGCGCTGATAGAGCTGTAAACTCAAACGTCCGTCTGCCACGTAAAATTGGAAAAAAGCGTGGCAGGGCGGCAGATTCATGTTCGGAATATCGGCTACGTTCCACGCGCTGACAATGATGCGCCGCGAATCGGGATTGTTTTTTATCGTGTTTACCGCATCGGTTATCTGGTCGATGCGTCCTCCGTTATAATCGGGCCACGACCGCCACTGATAACCGTAGATATGTCCTAAATCGCCGTCTTCGCCCGCCCATTCGTTCCAGATGCGTACGCCGTTGTCCTGCAAATATTTTACGTTTGTATCGCCTTTCAGAAACCAAAGCAGTTCGTAGATAATGGATTTCAAATGCAGTTTTTTCGTTGTCAGGCAAGGAAAACCTTCTTCCATATCAAAGCGCATTTGATGTCCGAATACCGACAAGGTTCCTGTTCCGGTGCGGTCTTCTTTATGCGCGCCTTCGTTCAATACGCGGCTCAGTAAGTTTAGATATTGTTGCATATTCAATTAGCTAATTAGCTAATTAGCAAATTTGCTAATTAATACAAGTTATATGTCGTTTTCAATACGCGGAACTCCGTCCGGCGGTTGATTTGATTTGCCTGTTCCTGTTGTTCGGTTGTCAAAGTTAAGACAAAACTTTCATTCAATTCGTCGTTTTCCTTTAAAAAGGGATATTTTTTTGCCGTAGCTGCGTCAACAACGAAAGGTTTTTCTTCGCCGTATCCGACAGCCGTAAGTCGCTCGGCGTCGATACCGGCTTTTATCAGATAATCGACTACCGACTGCGCCCGTTTTGCCGAAAGTTCGATATTGGCGGCGTTATTGCCCACGTAGTCGGTATGCGCGCTTAATTCAATCGTGATGTTCGGATTGTCGTTCAACAGTTTAACCAAACTTTGCAAGCCTTCTTCCGAGTTGGGCGTCAAGTCCCATTTCCCAAATTCGTAGAAGATGTTGTCCATCTGTACCGGTTTCGAAATGGAAGTCAACGAAAAATCAGCCGAATAGATTTTACTGCCGCTCAATTCGCGGGTGGACAGCTCGTCTTTCCGGTTCAAATAGCCCCGCGCCGAAGCCATCATCACATAGTCCGCATCTTTATCTAAACGAAAACGGTAGCTTCCGTCCTTACGGGTCTGCGTACGGGCATTCGTGCCGTTATTTCCTACCATCCGCACCGTAGCGTCGGCAATTATTTCACCCGAAATGTCCGTAACCTTTCCTTCGACGGCATAAGCCAGTTCGGGCAATTCGAAACTCCACACCGCATCGTAGGCTTGCGCGGCGTAACGCGAATCGGGACGGTTCGTAGAAAAAAAGCCCCGGTCGGAAGTTCCGGCGAACGTAATGCCAAAATCGTCGCCTTGCGAATTAAGCGGAGTTCCCATATTCCCGACCTTCCACCTCTTGCCTTCATCGTAAGGCGTTGCGACAAAAATATCAAGCCCGCCGTATCCGGGATGTCCGTTTGAGGCGAAATAAAGCGTTCCATCAGCACGCATGCCCGGGAACATTTCGTCGTTGGACGTATTAATATCCGCTCCCAGATTTTCGATGTAGCTACATTCCGTTCCGCTTACTTTGGCGCGCCAAATATCCTTGCCGCCAAAACCGCCCAGACTGTCGGGCGCGTCGGAAACGAAATAAAGCATTTCGCCGTCGGGCGCGATAGCCGGATGCGCCACGGAAATGGTCGTATCGGAAAATATTTTCAACAGTTGAGGCTCGCTCCACGTACCTCCGGCACGCTGCGAAACGAGAATGGAAGTTCCCGCGTCGGTATTGGCGTTTTGCACGGCGCGGGTAAAATACATCGTCCGTCCGTCGGCGGTAAAAGAGCAAACGCCGTCGTCGTGCTGCGAGTTGATTTCGCCTTCGAGCAATTCCGGTTTCTCCCATTTACCCGAAGCGTTTTTCCGCGACATGTACATTTTGCTTAAAGGCATACCGGTAACGGCTTGCCCTTTTTTCGTTTTTTTATTGCTGGTGGAACGCATGGAAGTAAAAACCACCGCGTCGCCCGACGACGACATAAAAGCCGGACTGTAAGAAGAAGTCCGCCGGGCATTAAAATCCTCAACCTTAGCTATTTTATAGCGTGTCGGCTCTTTCCTCCATTCGCCGACTGAGCGCGCCGATAACAAGCCGTTTTTTCCGACCACACTCGCGCTG
>JAISXQ010000231.1 GCA_031270425.1 Prevotellaceae bacterium
AGAATCTTAGAAACTGTTTTGATCTTTTTAGCACACGGATGACAGGGACTCTACGGATTTACACGGATAAACAATAGACGCATATTTTAGCATATTGATAAACAACAAGTTGAAAATCCGTGTAAATCCGTAGAGTCCCTGTCATCCGTGTGCTTTTAATTAAAACCGTTCTTAAAAATAAAGCGCCCCAAAAAACTCGGGACGGTGAAAATCGGGATTTTCCGTTTTTACCGGGTTCCACGAAACATAATGCGGAGAAATTGTTCCGTCGCCGCATTTATAAAAATTCGCTAAAATTTTTTCCGGTAATTTTTCCGCGTTTATGTCTAATAACGCAAAAGGAATTTTCACGCAAAGTTCCCATGCCGTTTTTTGATGTTTTTCATCGAAAGGCTGATTTCCCAAACTCGCATGACGTTCTATTTTACGTAATTGATTTGCATCAAACGGTTTCAGGTTTTTGTCGCGCCCTTCGCGGGCAAAAGCAAGGCAGGTGCCGATACAGTTAAATTCAAAATTCCGGTAAAACGGCTGCTCCGGCAATTTACAGAAAAACTCCACGCAACTGTCCTGCCAAACAGGCTCCTGATCGTTGGCGTACAATGCCCGCACCGAATTTTCTTCAATACGATAATAAAGGAAAAGGCTGTCGGTCGAACGCGCGATTTTAAATTTTGCGCCGGGTTTGTAAGCAAAGGACGAAGCCCAATTTACCTCGCCGATTTCCTCAAAGGGCAAAGGCGATTCCGATACTGTTTTCGCAGCCTCTTTCGCCGTCGCCGTATCCAACAACGAAAGAAATGGAACTTTCAACGATTTCATGACTTAGTTGTTTTTCGACTGATTTACGATGGCTTTCATGCCTTCGAAATTCTCTTCCTGACTTTGCAGCAATTTGAATTGCGCTCTGGTTCTTTGCAGGTTATGCGCCGGATGTTGCACTTTATAGTAGGTGTCGCCGTTCAGGTAATCGGTAAAGAAGCGCACAGTTTGCATGTAGCTCAACAATTTCGCCCCGAAAGCCAAATTATCCAGTTCGATAGGCGTCAGGAAGGTCGCTTTTTTCAAATAACCTTTCGTGTAAGCCTTGAAGATTTCGAGATTAACGCCTACGTTATCGAGATTTGTATCGTCTTCGGCTCCGGTGTTGGCGGCAGTACGCATAAAATCGCCGAAATCGGAAAGGACGAAGCCCGGCATCACGGTATCCAAATCGACAATGCAAATCGGTTCGTCCGTTTGGTCAAAAAGCATATTGTTTACTTTCGTATCGCAATGGTTCACGCGCTTGGGTAAGCGTCCTTCGCGGAAAAGGCGTTCGGGCAGGCACATTTCGTCGGCGCGTTTTTCGATTTCTCCGATAAAATATTGAACTTCTTCCTCCGAAAGACGACCCGCTTTATTTGCTTTTACGGCTTGACGAAATTCTTCGAGGCGGAATTCCATATTATGGAAATTGGGAATTGTTTCAATCAGGTCGCCGTGCGGAATGTCGGACAGCATACACTGGAAGTCGCCGAATGCTTCGCCCGCCTTATAAGCCAATTCGGGAGTAATCGTATCGTAGCTGTGGGCATTTTCGATATTGACGTACACGCGCCAGAAAGAGCCTTCGGAATCTTTGTAAAACCATTTCCCCGTTTTGGTGGGAATCAGCCGCAACACTCTTTTCTCAATATTATTTTCTCCGGATTCGGACAATTTTTTCCTCAAATGGTCGGTAACAAGGCTGATATTTTGCTGCAAACCTTCCACATTTTTGAAAATATGATGGTTGATTTTTTGCAGGAAATAGGACTTGCCTCCTTTTTCAAGATTTTCAACAATAAAAGAATCGTTAATATGACCGATTTTCAATGGTCTGACCGCTCCTGTTTCGCCTTCGATGTCGAACTGAGATACAATGTTTTTTATATTTTCCATGATTTGAATAACTAAATATTTTTCTATTTAAAAAAAGTGAAGCGGCAAATATAGTAAAAATATCCCAATCTCTTCGCCTGTCTGCATTAAATAACAAAAATCGGATGCTTTCGCTCCCCCTCGTTTGCAACGAGGGGTTTATTGGTTTTATGTTTGTAACATCGTATTATCGTTAAAACCAATAGCAGTGAAAAAAAATCTATTGTGTCTATTGTTGTTTATAATAATTTAGTACATGACAACAACTATTTTTTCAAACATAAACACATAGAAAACAATAGTTTTCATTCAATTACATCCCATTTTTTTGTTTAGAAGAGACCACATAGCCGTCCATGTCTTCGACATGAACTTATGCTCAGAGGGTAAAACTATTCCGGTTTACCGGAATGTTTTACAGCTATGTGCACTTTAAAAAAAAAGATAAAAATACTATGTGTCGACTATGTGTCAGGTTTTTATTTGTTTTTTGTCATGTACTAAGAATTTACAATTAAAACTCTTGTCCCGCTAAGGCGGGACAAGAGGGGCTTTTAAATCTTTCCTACCAAATCAATGCTTGGTTTCAGCGTGCTGTCGCCTTTTTTCCATTTTGCGGGGCAAACTTCGCCGTCGTGCGATGCTACGAATTGGGCGGCTTCCACTTTGCGGAGCAACTCGTCGGCGTTGCGTCCGATAGATCCGTCGTTGATTTCAACAACTTTAATCGCTCCGTCCGGGTTGGCTACAAAAGTGCCGCGGTAAGCTAAGAAATCGTCTTCGTTCAGTACGCCGAAAGCGCGGCTCAATGCTCCGGTATGGTCAGACAACATCGGATATTGGATTTTCTTGATGCTGTCCGAAGTATCGTGCCAGGCTTTGTGCGTAAAATGAGAGTCGGTGCTTACCGAATACACTTCAACGCCTAAGGCTTTGAATGCTTCGTATTTTTCAGCCATATCCACCAATTCGGTAGGACAAACAAAGGTAAAATCCGCGGGATAGAAGAAAAAAATAGACCATTTACCCAATACGTCTTGTGTTGTTACTGTTTTGAACTCACCGTTGTGAAAAGCTTGAACCTTAAATTCAGGAATCTGAGAATTAATGATTGATGACATAATCTTGTGTTTTTAAAATTTATAATATTTAATTTCCGGTAGCAAAGGTAAAGAAGGTTCTGTCTATTGCAAAATAAAACAGCATCGAATATATCTATGTATATATAGATGTTTTGCCTCTTATTCTCGCATTCTCATATTTTCTCGTTATTTTTGCAGAGGAAAAGAAGAACCCCTAAATCCCCGACCTCATCCGTCCTTCGGACACCTTCTCCCTGTTTATCCCGATAGCTATCGGGAGAGAAGAACAAAGGAAGATAGAGTTTGGAACTTTTGGGAAGTAGGACGCTATAAGAATTTACAATTTAACGATTTACAATTTACGATTTACGATTAAAAGCCTTAGATAGTCTGTAAGTCCCCCAAAACTATTTTCCTTTTTCTTTCCCTTTTAGGGGAAAGTACCCGAAGAGCTTGTCCCGCCTCAGCGGGAGGGATAGAGGTTGGGGGAAACAACGTTCGGCGTAAGCCAATTAGGGGGCTTGGAGGTTAGTTTTTTATGAAAATAATTATCGACTCATATATACCTTATATAAAAGGCGCGTTAGATGCGTTTGCCGATGTGGAATATATCCCCCATCAACAAATAACCAACGGGAAAGTCCGCAACGCCGACGCGCTGATTGTACGTACCCGAACGCAGTGCGGCGAAGCTCTTTTGAAAAATAGCAGGGTGAAATTTATCGCTTCGGCAACGATAGGCTACGACCATATCGACGCTGAGTATTGCCGCAAAAATGGTATCGCATGGACGAACGCACCGGGCTGCAACGCGGTTTCGGTAGCGCAATATATGGCTTCGGTGTTGAGTTTTTTGCAATTGAGGAAGAACTTCGACTTGCCGAAAGCGGTTATCGGCGTTGTAGGCGTGGGGGCTGTGGGCTCGAAAATAGCGTCATTGGCGCGCTCGTTCGGGATGCGCGTGTTGTTGAACGACCCGCCCCGCGAACGCCGCGAAAAAAACGGCGATTTTGTTTCTTTGGATAGAATTTGCGAAGAATCGGATATTATTACTTTTCATACGCTGCTTAACGCGTCGGGCGAGGATAAAACGCTTCATCTGGCTGACGAAAGTTTTTTCAACCGTTTGAAAAGAAAACCGGTTATCGTAAATGCCGCCCGCGGCGAAATTGTATCGACAAAGGCTTTGCTTAAAGCTGTCGATAACGGGAAAGTGGGCGAAGCGATATTGGATTGCTGGGAAAACGAACCGGATATTAATCTGGAATTGCTTGCGAAAGCGACCTTGGCTACTCCGCATATTGCGGGCTACTCCGCCGACGGAAAAGCCAATGCCGCTACGCAAAGCGTGCAGGCTACGAGCCGTTTTTTCGGATTGGGAATAGACGATTGGCGGGTGGAAAGCCTGCCGGAAGTTTTTCAGCTTGCTTTTGAGAAGGATTTGTCTTTTCCGCAATTTTTTATCAATACCTACAATGTAGAAGCCGACAGCGCGTTATTAAAAAGTACGCCGTCGGGATTTGAACAGCAACGCTCGAATTATCCTTTTCGCCGCGAACCGAAAGCTTATCTGAACAGGATGGAAGCCGGTTTCTCGAAACAAATTAAAAAACAATTCGAGGTGTTTTTTTAGAGCCAAGAACCAATTTAGAACCAAGAGCCAAGAATCAAGAGTCAAGACTGTTAGAGGGTTGAACTAATAACAGGCATTAAAATAAAATGGAACAAAAAGATTATATTTTGAGGGAAATTGAGAAAATCGGACTGCTGCTGACCGCTATCCGGCAAAAGTTATTCGGGGGGAAAGAAAATTTATCGATAAGTCTTGAAAAGCAAATTGAATCCGCAAAAGGAATGTTGTTGAAAGAAATAAATTTTGATTTTGATCATTTTTTATCCTTAAATCCGCAAGATTCAATTAATTATATAAACAATATTACCGGATTTAGCATTGAGAACATAGAACTTTTAGCCGGATGGCTTTCCCGAACAGGGTTTAGTTATAAATCCGAAAATTCAACATTGTATCTTGAAAAGGCGCTTCAACTGTACGAATATTGTTCTTTGAAAAGCAAAACTTATTCTTTGGACAGGGAAGTAAACATGGAGAAAATAAAGAACGTTTTGTAACAGGCGAAAGAAAGAGCCAAGAACCCAGAATCAAGACAAAAGACACACAAGGGCATGATAATTATAAACACATGAAAAAATATTCCTTGATATTCCTGTTGTGGATTATTGCGGCAGTTTTCATTTTTGCGCAAAATCCGGTTTCTGTTTTTATCGATAATCCCTTGCTGCAAAATGCCAATGTCAGCTTAAAAATAATGGATTTGGCAAGTGGAAAAACCGTTTGCGAATACCGTCCCTGCAACGCGGCGATTCCCGCTTCGACCCTGAAACTGATTACCACAGCCACGGCTTTGGAGTTGCTGGGAGCGGATTTCCGTTTCAAAACGCGATTGGAAATCGACGCGGAAATAACGGCGGACGGCGTAGTGAACGGAAATTTATACATCCGTGGAAGCGGCGACCCGACTTTGGGTTCGAGACATACCGGTGATTCCGCTTTTTTGGACAAGTGGGCAAAGGCTCTGAAAGACTTGGATATTAAGCGTATTAACGGAAAAGTGATAGCCGACGCAAGCATTTTCGACGCCGAAGGCGTGAATCCCCGCTGGATATGGCAGGACATAGGCAATTATTACGCGCCGGCTATTTACGGCATTTCCTACTTGGACAACACCTGCGAATTGATATTCCGTTCGGGCGCTACCGGCACAACGCCCGAAATCATCGAAATAAAACCAAATCTGCCCGAAATCAGTTTCGATAATCACTTGAAAAGCACAACGATAACTTTCGATAGCGCTTACATTTATGGTGCGCCTCGCTCCACGCACCGGAGTATTTACGGCGCAATTCCCGCCAACCGCGCCCGCTTTACGGTGAAAGGCGATATTCCCAATCCCGACGAACTGCTGGCAAGGCGTCTGACGGAAAAATTGCTGACAAGCGGCATTGCCGTAAGCGGACAACAGATAGCGGCAGGAGCGAAGTTGACAAGCCTTTATACGCACCGGTCGCCGCCGCTGAGCGAAATTATTACGCAAATCAACGTCCGCAGCAACAACCATTATGCCGAACAACTTTTCCGCTATCTGGGAAGCGGCGACAGCCGTACAAGTACGTCCAACGCGGCAATACAGCGGATAAAATCCTTTTGGCGTTCAAAAGGTTTGCCTGTCGAGCAGCTGTTTATAAGCGACGGTTCGGGACTTTCGCCCACGAATGCCGTTTCGGCGGCGTTTTTCGTCGAACTGCTGGCTTATATGCAAATACGAAGCGGAAATGCCGCGGTATTTAAGGCTTCGCTGCCTGTGGCGGGCGAGAGCGGAACGATAGCCGGCGTATTGAAAAACACCGCCCTGCAAGGAAAAGTGCGGGCTAAAAGCGGTTCAATCGAAGGGGTGCGCGCTTATGCCGGATATATTGATACCGACAGTAAAAATTACGTTTTCGCCGTGGCGGTTAATAATGCGAATGGAAAATCGTCGCAGGTTGTAAAGAAAATAGAAGAATTGCTGTTGAATATTACTAAATAAATTTTCCGCATGAAAGAAATAACCGGATATATACTTCAATTTTTGCTGGGCAATGTGTCGCCCGACCTGAAATCCGCTATTGCCTATACGGATGATGAGAACGTTTTTGACCAATATAAATTGGTAATTTTTCCTTCACCGTTTTTTCAAAAGGAAAATTACGGAAAAGTGGAAATATTACCGCAACTTCCGTTGGCGGAGTGGGAAGGAAGCCCGCTTTTATTCGGAAGACCGGAAATGGAAAAACGCGGCGATACGATTATTTTGTATGCTGATGTTATTGCGAGTTCGTATTTTCTTATCAGCCGTTACGAAGAATATGCACGCCCCAATTGTCGCGATGCACACGGACGTTTTCCGGGGAAGGAGTCGCTCCCTTGCAGAGCCGGATTTTTGCACCGCCCTGTGGTGGACGAATATGGAAAGTCGCTCCGAAAACTCTTACGTAATATAGGGCTTGATGTTCCCGAAGAAACCCCTGCCGGAATACGCAAAATATACCTGACCCACGATGTGGATAAGCTGGCTCATTACCGCAATCTGCGAAGTACGGCGGGCACTGTTTTGCGTTGTTTTGGCAATTTTAAAGAAGCTTGTTTTGCCCTTAAAACATACGTTGGAGGGGTAAAGAACGACCCTTGGTTTACTTTTCCCCTGCTTTTCAAATTAAATAATACGCTGCGTAGGAAAACCGGCGACAATCGTTGTGAAACCATCGCTTTTATAAAAGAAGGCGGGGGAAAGCGGCAGGAAGATAAACCCCTTCTTGATATAATGAGCAAAGATTTTAAGCGGTTTTTCGATTTGTGCCGGAAAAACGGCGTGAAGTTTGGCTTGCATCCGAGTTATGAAGCGGGCGGGCAACCTGAACTGGTAAAAAAGGAAAAAGAGTTGTTGGAAAAAGCAATAAATTCGGAAATTAGATACAGCCGGCATCATTTCCTGCGCAGCCGCGAACCTCGTGATATGTACGCCTTGATTAATGCCGGTATTACCGACGATTTTACGATGGGATACGCCGATGTAGCCGGATTCCGTTTGGGAACATCGCGCCCTGTCCGCTGGATCAATCCCGAAACGCAGCAATTAACTTCACTTGTTTTACATCCGTTAACCGTGATGGAAATCAGTTTGAGCGACAGCCGTTATATGGCGCTGAACGAAGAAGACGCTTTTGCTTACGCCATAAAACTAATCGACGAAACGAAGAAACACAACGGCGATTTAACGCTTTTGTGGCATAATACTTCGGTTGAAAAAGGGAAAGGTTATCAAAGGAATTTGTATGAAAGGGTGGTAATAAGCCTTTCCCCCGCCCTCTCATAAACTTTTCCAACGTTCCGAACGTTGGAAAAGTTTAATCATAATATGTTTAATGTGGAAGAAATTATTTTTCAGGATTCCATACAAAGCCTGGGCGACCAGTCTATCTCAGGTTGCCCGAATTTTCGGCAGACAGCTACACGTGGAGCCTCTACCGACGAGGAACAAACAAACCTGTATATCTCGCTAACATTCGACGCTAACGGGCAGTTTTATTACCGTAGTTACAGGCTCGGATGCGGAAAAAACGGAAGGGGAATTAATCATCAGCCCCAACCCTGCGCAAAGTGAATTTACGCTCAGCCTTCCGGTGCAAAACGACGCTTTAATAAAAATTCACGCTGTCGACGGAAAATTACTGTACCGTAAATAGGTAACGAACAGCGTTAATTATACAATTAATGCGGCGTCTTTTGCAAATGGGCTATATCTGGTATCTGTTATCCAAAACGGTAAAACTTATTTGAAACGATTAATCGTAAAACAATAGATAAAAACATACTTGATGATAATACAATACCTGACAGGGTGTGATGATAATACCTGATGATAATACCTGCAAGGGCTGAATTTTCATAGGGGCTGTCTCAAAAGTAATTCATGGACTTTTGAGACATCCCCCAGATAACCGAAGGGCTAAAAGCCCTTTACTGCGGGACAAAGGAGTCCCC
>JAISXQ010000193.1 GCA_031270425.1 Prevotellaceae bacterium
GAAATCGGAAGCATGGCTGTTGTGCTCGAAAACAGAACGGACGCCATTATATTAACGGGTGGTATCGCTTATAATAAAATAATTACAGATAAAATCCGGCAAATGGTATCGTTTTTAGCTCCGGTAACGGTAATTCCGGGCGAACACGAAATGGAAGCCCTGGCGGAAAACGGACTGCGCGTGTTGAGAGGAGAAAAAAGCGCGGCGTATTAAAAAAGAACACAGACGACACGGATATTACAGATTTACTCTGCTGCTATCCGTGTCGTCTGTGTTTTAAAACAGCCTGATTCGCGTTTTTTTAAGCGTTCTTTGCTTTTTGCACAATCGCTTTGAAAGCTTCGGGATGATTCATTGCCAACTCGGCTAATACCTTACGGTTCATTTCGATACCAGACTTGTGCAAAGCTCCCATTAACCTTGAATACGAATAGCCTTCCAAACGAGCCGCCGCATTAATACGCTGTATCCACAGGGCGCGGAAATCGCGTTTTTTGACTTTGCGGTCGCGGTAAGCATATTGCAATCCTTTTTCCCATGTATTTTTGGCTACCGTCCACACATTGCGGCGTCCGCCTACATAACCTCTGGTAAGGCTCAAAATTCTTTTTCTTCTTTTACGTGAAGCAACGTGATTTACTGATCTTGGCATAATAAAAATGATTTGTGAATGTTAGCGCCGTCTCCTCAAAAACGTTCTTAAAGCTAAATACATTCGATTTTAATACTTTAAAAGAAAACAAACTAAATATTTCGACTCAAAAATTAACGCAGGCAAAGCATCGCTTTCACGTTTTTCTCATCAACTTTCTTTACGATAGCCGCATGAGTCAGGTTGCGTTTTTGCTTTGTTGTTTTTTTAGTCAAAATGTGGCTTTTGAAAGCATGTTTTCTTTTGATTTTTCCTGTTCCGGTAAGGGTGAACCTCTTTTTGGCACCGGAGTTAGTTTTCATTTTTGGCATTGCTAATTATTATTTATTTGATTTATAGAATGAAATTCCTTACTGATATTTTATTTTGTTTTTTTAGGAGAAAAAGTGATAATCATCCGTTTACCTTCCAATTGAGGTAGCTGGTCTACTTTGGCATAATCTTCAAGGTCGTTGGCAAAGCGCAACAGCAATATTTCCCCCTGCTCTTTAAACAGGATGGAACGACCTTTAAAAAATACATAGGCTTTTACCTTGCATCCGTCTTTGAGAAATCCCACAGCATGCTTCAACTTGAAATTATAGTCGTGTTCGTCGGTTTGCGGTCCGAAACGGATTTCTTTTACTACAATTCTTACCGCCTTAGCCTTTTGCTCTTTTTCGCGCTTTTTTTGCTGGTACAGGAATTTCTGATAATCCACAATACGGCAAACGGGCGGTACGGCAGTAGGCGAAATTTCCACCAAGTCCAGTTCCAAATCATCTGCAATACGCATGGCTTCGGTAAACGGATACACGCCCTGTTCAACGTTATCGCCTACCAAGCGGACTTCTTTTAAACCCCGTATCGCTTCATTAATACGATGCGGCTGTTCTTTCGGTTTTCCCTTTTGATGCCTGATAAAAATTTGCTTAGCTATTGCTTTATCCTCCTTAACTTTTAATCGGTTACACGCTGTTTCTTATATTTTGAGGGCGCAAATATAATGATTTTTTTGATATTATTAGCAGGCGAGCCATAATTTTTTAGAAAATAATTGCAAATAACAAATTAATATTGCATGTAAGCAAAAAAAAAGCTACCTTTGCCACACTTTTTTGGAAAAGAAAGTGTGATGGGAAATTAAGCGACTAATCACTTAATAAACAAACGCTTAAATTTTGAGTAACACATATTATCAAAAGACAATGAAAGTATTTGAATTAAAAGGAACAGCAAGAAAAGAGCTTGGAAAAAAAGCGAGTAAAGCCGAAAGAAATTCGGAAAACATCCCCTGCGTACTGTATGGCGGCGAAAGCAACACACATTTTACCGCGACAACAAGCGATTTGCGCAAGTTGATTTATTCTCCGGAAGTTTATGTGATCGACTTGGATGTTGACGGAAAAAAAACAAAAGCGATTTTAAAAGATTTACAGTTTCATCCGGTATCCGACAATGTTCTGCATATCGATTTTCTGGAAATTTCCGAAAAAAAACCGGTAGTCGTGGAGTTGCCTGTTAAATTAACCGGTTTAGCCAAAGGCGTTAAAGCGGGAGGGAAACTGAGTTTGGAAACACGCAAACTGAAAGTAAAAGGTATTTATACCCAGCTTCCCGAAAACATTATCATCGACGTTACTTCCTTAGGACTTGGAAAAACAATTCAAGTAAATAAAATAGCCGTCGAAGGTCTGGAAATCATGAACGCTAAAAATGCGGTAGTTGCACAAGTAAAACTGACAAGGGCGGCTCGCGGCGCGGCGGCAAAACAAGCATAGATGAAATACTTGATTGTAGGATTGGGGAATATCGGTACGGAGTACCAAAACACCCGCCACAATATAGGATTTACAATATTGGACGCTTTTGCCGAAGCGTCCAATGTTTTTTTTGAGGAAAACAGATACGGTTCGACCGCTGCGGTAAAGTTGAAAGGTAGGACGCTGATTTTGCTCAAACCCTCTACATTTATGAATTTAAGCGGGAATGCACTGCGTTATTGGATGCAAAAGGAAAACACTCCTGTCGAAAATGTGTTGATTCTTGTAGATGATCTGGCGCTGCCTTTCGGAAGTCTGCGCTTAAAGCCCAAAGGCTCGGACGCCGGACACAACGGACTGAGAAATATACAGGAAATTTTAGGACACAGTAATTATACGCGCCTGCGTTTCGGTATCGGCAATAATTTTCCGCAAGGGCGGCAGGTGGAATACGTGTTGAGCAGGTTTACACAAGAAGAAACTTCCGCCTTGCCCGAACGCATAGAACGCGCTGTGGAAATAATTAAAAGTTTCTGCCTTGCAGGACTTGGCGTTACCATGAACTTATATAACAACAAATAGTTTATAGTTTGGAGTTTACAGTTTAAAGTTTATAGTGCCATTCGGATAAATACTTTTTGAAACTTGAAACTTTGAACCCGAAACCTGAGACCTAAGACTTGAAACCCAATGGAAGTTCGCATTGACAAATGGTTGTGGGCGGTACGCTTGTTTAAAACACGTTCGTTGGCAGCCGAAGCATGTAAAAAAGGAAAGATCCTGATAAAAGGCGTTGCCGTAAAGCCCTCGCGGATGATAAAGACGGGCGATGTGGTTTGTGTCAAACGAAATCCGGTATTGTTCTCTTTCGAGGTACTGGCTCTGAGTGAAAACCGGATAAACGCCAAACTCGTGCCCGATTTTATGAAAAATGTTACCACAGCCGACCAACTGGAACTGCTTGAACTGGGAAAAATAGCCGCTTCCACAGGACGCGACCGCGGAACGGGACGACCGACCAAAAAAGAACGCCGGGATTTGGACGATTTTTTAGAACCGGTATTTTTCGACGAAGAAAATTAGTTTATAGTCAGGAGTTTATAGTTTATAGTCAGGAGTTTATAGTTTATAGTCAGAAGTTTATAGTTCATAGTTTGGAGTTTATAGTTTATAGTCAGGAGTTTATAGTTTATAGTCAGGAGTTTATAATTTATAGTCAGGAGTTTGGAGTTTTAGACGTCTTGATTCTTGGTTCTTGACTCTTGGTTCTACCTTTACAAAGATGTTCATCGCACAGGAATTAAAAAAGAAAAATAGTTGCGAATACCTGCTCTATATGTGGCAGATAGAGGATTTGCTGCGTGCTTTCGGTTTGGATATGAACAAAATAGAAGAGCATATCATTAAGCCCTATAATCTGCCTGCCGATCAAAGCAAAACGCTGTATGAATGGTACGAAAGCCTGATTGATATGATGCGCATGGAAAACATACAGCAAAAAGGGCATTTGCAACTAAACCGGAACACCATGAGCGAATTGGCTGAATTACACAACGATTTACTGCGCACAGGAAAAAGCGCCGAATATTCCGCCAAATTCTATCGTCTGCTTCCGGCAATCGT
>JAISXQ010000229.1 GCA_031270425.1 Prevotellaceae bacterium
AGAAAATATATTCTTCTACCAAACGTAGCGCCTGTTTGGCATATCCTTTTCCCTGAAACCGTGAATCGACAAACAGCCCGAGTGAAATACGGCTGTTGTGCAAGTCGAAATCGAAAAGATCGAGCGTTCCTGTTGCTTCCCGCGTGGCTTTTTCTTCAATTATCAGCCTGAGTTGCTTATCCTCGTATATATCCTGCTTGGAATTAGCGATATACTGCTTTATGGCGTAACGCGAATAGGGCGTATGCGTATCGCTCGCCTCCCAAAGCGACGGGTCATTTTCCCATTGATACAATTTTTCCAAATCTTCGGGTTCAATGGGACGCAGGCGTATATAATCATTTTCCAGCAAAATATTTTCAAATTTTATTGAAGTTTCCTACTTTCCAAACAGCGATGCAAAAAAACCTTTTTTTTGAGGCTGCAATTCGCCGTGATTTTCCTGCGAAGGCATTTCAAAGGGTTTCCCGGAAGAAATCATGCGGTATATAACCCCCCAATCGGGAAGTCCGCCTAAATTTCTATCGTCGATAAACAAATCGACCCCAAGTTTACGGGGTTGGATAATTTCCGGCAACTCTTCGGGAAAATCGCGATTGACGGCATAAAATTCCAATCCCCGTTCCGCGCAAAAAGCAACCGCTTCTTCCAGTTCCTTCCCTTCCCTGACAGTCCATAAGATCAGGCGGTGTTGTTCCTGTTGCAAACATTTAAGCGTTTCTATCGCAAACGGAATCTCCTTTCCGATGGCGGGATACTCGTGGGTAACAATTGTTCCGTCGAAATCTACAGCAATAACCATATATGATATAATTTATTTTTTAGTTCCAAAGCTATCGGGAAGATTCAGGATCATCCGCCGTGTCGTACAAATTCAACTCGCTTATAATCCTTGCCTTGCCCGGAATGCAAAAAAACATGGACAAAGTTGCTATTCCGGTACAAAACAAAATAGACTGCGTTTTGAATAAAAAAGAAAAGATGAGAGCTCCCAACATCATTCCGCTACTGATAAAAAAGATGCGCAAACTTGAAGCTTTATAATACCTGCTTAGTTTTTCTTCCTCATTCCGAATAGATTCCCATTTTTTCAGTTGCTTGTTAAATAAATAAAACGTGAGCGGAACCACAGCCAATACGTATAAAAAATAAAGGGATGAAATTGCTGCCGCAGCTTCGCCTTTTAACGGAAGTTCCTCTCCTGCAAAAAAATAGCCGGAAGCAACGATAAGTATCGTTACAACAAAAACCGAATAAAAAAACAAACTCGTTTTTCTTACAACTTCTTCCATAAAAATATTATTTAAACGATGAAGTAAACTCCACGCGATTCACGATGGAGCGCCCCAAGGTGATTTCGTCGGCATAGTCCAGTTCGTCGCCTACGGCAATTCCCCGCGCTATGGTTGTTATTTTCACATTCGACGAAGCCAACTTCCTGAAAATATAGAAATTAGTCGTATCGCCTTCCATCGTAGTGCTGAGCGCCAGTATCACTTCCTGTATCTGCTCGTCCCCCACCCTTTTTACCAGGCTTTCTATTTCCAAGTCGTTCGGACCTATGCCGTCCATCGGCGAAATAATTCCTCCCAGCACATGGTATAATCCCCTGTATTGCTGCGTGTTTTCGATAGACATCACATCTTTTATATTCTCAACCACGCAAACTGTTTCCTTGTCGCGCGAAGCGTTGGCGCACAACTGGCAAATTTCGGTATCGGATATATTATGGCAACGCTTGCAATAACATATTTCCTGGCGCAAACGGATAATCGAGTTTCCGAAACCGAGCACGCTTTCTTCCGGTTGTTTCAACAAATGAAGCGCCAGCCTCAAAGCTGTTTTCCGACCGACGCCCGGCAAAGCAGAAAATTCGTTGACTGCTTTTTCGAGCAGGGCGGATGAATATTGCGTATGGCTCATGAATTATGACTAAAAAACATCAGGATTTAATTTAAAAACCCAGACAAATATACAAAATATCGGGCAATTTACAACCCGAAAAAATCAACAATCACTTTTTAATTTTATAACCACAACAAGGCGGTTTCTTATTCAACAATCGCTCACGGTTATTTTCTCCCGTATTTCGGGTGTAATCGGCAGCTTGCTGTCCTTCAAAAAATCATAATATACAATCACATCTTCAACTTCGGCGACGACGCTTCCTTTATCATTTACAATCCTGTGATGTATTTTCATGCTCGTATTGCCAATTCCGGTAACCTTCGTTTCGACCGTAACACGTCCGCCATAAAACAACGGACGCAAAAATTGCGTATTGATGGCAGCCAAAATAGGACCTTTTTTATCCTTGATAAATTGCTGCATCAATCCGAGCGATTCCAGAAAATGTACCCTCGCCGTTTGTGCATATTTCATTATTTGCAAGTTATTCACATGTCCGAAAGCGTCGAGTTCGCTCCAGTCCACAATTATTTCCGTTTTTAAAACGTTATCCGTCATTTGTTATTTCGTTAATTCGTTAATCTGCTAATTCGCTAATTTGCTAATCTGCTAATTCGCTAATTCGCTAATTCGCTAATCTTCCCTCACGACATCCTGTTTTTAAAATCTTCGTACCCGAAGCTGCGAATCAATTTAAAATTATCGTCTTTTGTCCATATTCCGACGCCCGGATGCGTTACGCCGTTGAACATCGTGGTTTTAACCATTGTATAATGAATCATATCCTCGAACACAATCCTGTCGCCAACCTGCAAAGGTCTGTCGAACAGCCACGAAGCAAAGAAATCGCCCGATAAACAACTGTTGCCGCCCATACGGTAAATAAGCGGCGAGCAGCAAGCGGCAAGCGGCAAGTTACCGTCTGTTTTTTTCGCGCGAACAAATCCGCCTGCCTGTTGATATAAAATATCCGGCTGGTAGGGCATTTCCAAACAATCGGGCATGTGGCAGGCGAAGGAAACATCGAGCACGGCTGTTTTTACGCCCTGATTTTCAACAATATCTATAACCGTTGAAAGCAAAACTCCGGTTTGCCACGCAAAGGCGCTACCCGGTTCAAGAATAACGTGCAAATGAGGATATTTATTTTTGAAAGTCTGTAAAGTTTTTATCAAATGCTCCACATCATAATCCTTGCGCGTTATCAGATGTCCGCCTCCCATGTTCAGCCATTTTATTTGAGGAAAAAACTTGCCGAATTTCTCTTCGACAACCGCCAACGTTGCCTCCAAATCGTAAGACGTTGATTCGCACAAGGTATGGAAGTGCAAGCCTTCGACGCCTTCGGGCAAGCCTTCGCCAAGCAACTCGACGGCTACGCCCAAGCGCGAACCCGGCGCACAAGGGTTATACAAATCGGTTTCGACCGTCGAGTATTCGGGATTGATGCGCAATCCGCAAGAAATTTCAGGTTTGACGTTCAAAATTTCAGGTTTAAAATGATGGTATTGCGTCAGCGAATTGAACGTAATGTGGCTGCTGAATGCCATTATTCCGGGGAAATCCCCGTCCGTGTAAGCCGGAGCGTAGGTATGCGCCTTGCTTCCCATTTCTTCAAATGCCAAACGCGCCTCCGACAAAGAACTTGCCGTCGAATGGGGAATATATTCGCGCACAATGGGGAAAGCGCTCCACATGGCAAAGGCTTTGAATGCCAGAATAATTTCCACTCCTGAGCGATCCTGTACCGAACGAATCAATTCGAGATTCCGGCGAAAAGCTTTTTCGTCGAGTACGTAACAGGGGGATGGTATTGTTGAGTAGTTCATATAAAAGAGGTTGTTTATAATTCTTTTATTCTTTCCGTCCGCAAAGATAAGTGTTTTTCATAAAACAAGGCAAGTTTAAAAAAACTTGCCTTGTTTGAAACTTTAAAATGGAAATCCGGTAGGTTTTCGCTCTATAATTATCTTTTAAAAATTCAGGCTGAGCGACAGTCCGTAACCGTAATTACTGCCGGAAACCAACGAGTTTTGTTGGATAAGCACCAACAACAGCGCAAGAGGAACTTAAACGCAATTTCAGAAAAACTATTGGGATAGAGAAAAGTAGTAACTTTGCACTTCAAATTTTAACGCAATAAGATATTTGGACTTATTCTGATTATTGCTATTGCAGGAGTTATTGGCGCGGCAATTGGGTTAAGTTAAATTATATGCCTGCTTGACGACAGCGTAAAGTTATAGAAATTTTACGCTGTTTTTTTTATTTGTTTTTTCCAAAAAACCTTGACAGCCACCGCTACATTGCTGTTTAACTTGCAGATCTTTTTTTTCTTCTTTTATAGAATTTTCCCGTCCGCCAAGTGGGATTTTTCCTGTAAAAAATAATTTTTGCTTGCTAATATCAAAAATAAATACTACTTTTACAACGTAAAAAATGGCACAAAATAATACTTTTTTTGTGCCAAAAACGCAAAATAAAACTTATGCAATCGGCTCATAATCAAATAAAAAATGGAATAACAAAAGGCAAACGAGGAAAAATAATTTTTTCGTCAAATTTTGCTAATTACGGTACAGATGTAGCCGTGCGACACACCTTTTCGCGATTGTGCAAAAGCGGGTTTTTGATTCGACTTTCGGCGGGCATTTATTTGTATCCTGAAATTGACAAAGAGGTTGGTGTAATTTATCCGTCAATCGAAAAAATCGCCAAAGAAATTGCCAAACAGGAAAAAGCGCGAATTATCCCGACAGGCGTGTATGCGCTCAACGCTTTGGGACTTTCCACACAAGTGCCGATGCGCGTGGTTTTCCTCACAGACGGCACTCCGCGAATGATAAACATTGAAGGAGAAGCAAGTATAAAGTTCAAAAAAACCGCGCCTAAATACTTGTCATTCAAAAGCAAATTAGTGTCGCTCATTGTTTTTGCGTTGCGGGAAATCGGCGAGAACAAAGCCACAGCCGAACAGCTGGCGCGAATTAAAGAACTCTTGCAAAACGAGAAACAGGAAATCATAATTAACGACCTTGCACTTGCGCCTGCGTGGGTTAAAAACACAATTCTAAAATTACTGTAAAATGAGTAACTTTTTAAGAATAAGCGCAAAACGACAAAGTAATACGATAGAAACAATCGCGAAAAAACTAAAAATTGTCCCGCCGTCTGTCGAAAAAGATGTGTGGGTAACAGCCGTACTTCGCGCTTTATTTGCCTTGCCATATTCCGAACATTTATCTTTCAAAGGCGGAACTTCGTTAAGCAAGTGTTACAACCTAATTGAACGCTTTTCGGAAGACATTGATATTGCGGTTTATCGTGATTTTCTCGGTTTTGGCGGGAATTTATCCAAAACGCAGATTAACGACAAGTTGCGCCGTGCCGCTTGCTCGTTTGTCCGCGAGAAATTGCAATTCGATGTCGCAAAACAGCTTGAAAATCAAGGCATAAAGCCCGATTTATTTTCCGTAAAAGTAAATATTACGCCAATCACAACAACCGACCCTGAAATTATTGAAGTGCATTACAAATCGCATTACAATGAGTTAAGTTACCTGAAACCGACTGTAAAAATTGAAGTCAACGGGCGGTCAATGAACGAGCCGTTACAGAAAGTTTCGTTGCAATCGCTTGTAGATAAGGAGTTTCCCGATGCCTCTTTTGCAGACCATTCTTTTGATGTCAATGCCGTTGTACCTGAACGCACATTTTTAGAGAA
>JAISXQ010000036.1 GCA_031270425.1 Prevotellaceae bacterium
GAAATCCGTTGAGAACTTGAATCAAAACCATTAATGGAATCCAACACGGCGACATTGCCGATATTAGACGAAGCGTAACCGGCATAAGTTAAAGCGCCTGCCCCGATTGTAGGACTTACGCCCAAGGCATCGCCCGCTTTTCCGCAAACATACCAACCGTTATAACCCTCAACATTACCGCCAACCGTGGCAGTTTCAAAATTTTCCGTAAAAACTTGTGCGTTCAAAGCCAATACAGCTACGCACATCATGCTAAGAAAAGTAATCTTTTTCATAAAAGTAATTTTTAAAAATTAATAATTGATTTTTATAATTAAACATGGGAATTACACGAGCATAATTCCCATGCCTGTAATTTATTGTATGGTAACTTTCCAGATATACAACGCGCTTGTAGTCGCGTTTTTAATACGGATTTGGGTCGCTTTTTCGGGAATCCCCGCTGTGTAGCTTGCCTTACTTTTGCTCAGTTCCACAGGGTCGCCTGCCGCCGACCATTTGCCGCCCGTTTTTACTTCGAGAATAAAAGTTTTTCCTTCCGTTCCTGCTGCCGCATCGAGGATAACTTCTTTTTTCCCCGGTTCAAACTCGGGAAATTCGACAGAGGATTTCAAGGACGATTTATCCAGAATAATCCGTTTTTGCCCTTTGCCTTCTTTTTGAAACAACATGGCGTTATTGAATTTTACGCCGTTTGTTGTGGTCGAGGTAAATGTTCCGCTTTCGGGGCGTTCATTTACTGCTTCGCCCCAAGAACCGTCGTTAAAGTCGTACACAAGTTGCGCTTGCGCCATAGCGGCAACAATCAGCGCTGTTACTGTAAGGAAAATCGTTTTTTTCATATTGTTGTTAATTATTGAATCCTGATTTTTTGAGAATATATCTTACCCAATTCGGTTGTCAACTGTATGATATACAGTCCGCTGTTCAGGCTACATACGTATTGGTCTGAAATTGATGTTTGTAATATCCTTGCGCCGCTTACATCGTATATCCGCAACATGCCGGTTTGCGCCGCATATATCGTGTTTCCGGAAACAGTGAGCGCTTTCGCCGCGTCAATTTGCTGCTTGCCTGTTACTGTCGAAGTGGTAACGGATACGGTTTCGGATACGTACGAATCGGCATAAGTAACGAATCCGTCGCCTGTTGCCAGTACGCGGTAGGCGTATGCTGTTTCAGGACTTAAATCCGAAATGACGACGCTTTCCGTTGCTTGTCCCGATACAGAACAGGTATTTATTAAAGCCGTTTCGCTGTATACTTTCACTTTGTAGCCTGAGGCGTTTACTACGGCAGTCCAATTTGCCGTAAATCCGTTTGCTGTTACGGCTGTTGCGGCGCTAGCCTCTGGCGTAGCCAATAAAGCCGGATTGGTGGTGCGGGTAATGATTTTCCAGACAAGCAAAGCGCTTGTTGTATTATTGGCGATTCTGAACTTTATGGGGTTGTCGCTCGATACAGGTATTGTAAAAATACCGATTGCCTTGTTGGTGGTATATGTGCCGACGACTTCCCATGTTTTTCCGTTAAGAGTTTTTTCGAGTTTAAATCCCCTGTCATCGGAGCCGCTTGTCGCATGAATTTCAACTTGTTGTACGGATTGAACAGCCGGAAGAGTGATACTTCCGTTAAAAGAATTTTTATCAACCGCTATCCGGTTTTGAAGACTCTCGCCTCGCAGGCTCTCTATTGAACCTGTTCGCAGATAAGCGGAATTGAGTTTATAACCATTTATTTCGCTTGACGGATAATGTTCTAAGCCCAAATCATTCGGATTAGCTTCGCCCCATGCATCGGCGTTGGTAAAATCAGTTTCAATAGAGGTTAAACCGGCTGATGTTGTAAATCCGGCAGAAGCTGCGGATTCTTCTGAGTTTGAATAATTTTCTCCGTCCCCTTTGGCTATTATTCTATAAGTATAAGTTGTTCCTACCCAAAGTCCTGATACTGCTAAACTTTCAGTACTTTGTCCGTCGGCGTCATAACTACCATGCAGCGTTTCATCTTGATAAACCTTAACCGTATAGCCTGTTGCATTGGCTACGGCAGTCCAATTGGCGGTAAATGTTTCGGAACCGACAGAAGAAGCTGCGCCGACAGCCGCTGCACTAAGTTGAGGTAATTCAGCAGCAGTAGCTTTTACGACATCAGCCCAACTATTGCTAAAGCGGAAACCTGCTAATTTTCCTCCGATTCCTGGACGCTGACGTATCGTTATTCCTCTGATTTGCTTAAAAGTGTTTGCTGTTTCAGTTCTTGTTGTCAACAAACTTGATTCTTCTTCAGTAGCTTCTATTGACGGATTTATAAACAAAGAAAAGATTTCTTGTTCTGTGGTAGAAGGTATGATTTTTAAAACCAATAAATGTGTTTGATTCATCGCTAAAGTTGAAGACCATCCTGTTGGTTGTCCACTATATCCCAACCCAAATTGTATGCCGCCTGAAACTGACTTTACAAAAACTCTCCCTCTTTGAGAATTAGCCGTATGATTTGCATCCCATGCCAAAAAATCGTTTGCCGAAGTCGGTGCACTGGAAAAATTAACCAGCAAACTTAAATAAAATGCTGTTCCTCTGTATTGATTTCCGGAAGTCAGACTATAAATAGTAGACCGAAAGGTTGACGATGCTACCTCAGATGGTTGAATATCAGGATTAAGAATAATCGCTTTACCAACATTATTATCCACATAATTTGAATAATTTAATGTGCTGTTTTCAACCAACGGAGAGGAACCTCCGCCTTCTCCGGACGTCAACTTACCACTTCTGTTCCATTGATCAGCCAAAATAGCATCAGTGGATGTCTGATATTCAGCTTTTTCAAGCGTGGGGTCGGTTCCCATTGCCGAAGTTGCAAAAAATGAATTGTAATCAATCGGCAATGTTTGCGGATATTGTGCGCTTATTGACGCTACAAACCCGCAGAATGCCAATAATAATGTAATCTTTTTCATAATAATAATGTTTTTGACAATAATTGTTAATTAAAAATTTATTTTACAACTTTTCCAAAGTTCTGAACTTTGGAAAAGTTTGCTTGGAAAAAATCCGTTAACTAAATGCCATACCTCCATTTATATCAATATTTGTACCTGTCAGGTAATCGGAATCGGCAGAAGCCAGGAAAGCAACCAAATCGGCTACATCGCCGGCATCTCCTTCGCGGCGCAGCGGATAAACGCCTTTCATCCGTTCGCGGTTTTCGGGCGTATTGAACTTGTCGTGGAAGGAAGTCGCGATGGTTCCGGGAGCCAAAGCGTTTACCCGTATTCCTTTCGGTCCGAGTTCTTTTGCCATGGAGCGGGTAAATGTCATAACTGCGCCTTTTGCCGTGGCGTAGAGCGAAGCTCCGGGACCTCCGCCGTCGCGTGCCGCCAGCGATGAGAAATTAACAATAGCGCCGCCTTCCGTCATATAAGGAACCGCTTCGCGCGTACAAAGCCAGCAACTTTTCATGTTTACGTCCATCAGCGCGTTGTACCAGTTTTCGTCCTGCTCCGTAATCAGTTTTCGCCCCATAATGCCGCCTACGACATTGACTAAAATGTCTATCTTATTGCCGAACTTGGCGGCTGCCGCGTCGAAAAAGCGTTTTACATCTTCGGCTTTCGTCATATCGCCCTGCACGATAATCCCCTGCGAACCGGCATTTTCCACCATTTTAAGGGTTTCTTCCGCGTCTTCGGGGTTATCATAATAATTAATCGCCACCTTTGCTCCTTCTGACGCTAATTTTACCGAAATTGCCCTGCCCAAGTCGCGGGCGCCTCCGGTTACAATTGCTACTTTTCCTTTTAGTTTCATAATAATTTTTTAGTCTTTTATTTGTTCTATTTTCCCTGCCGTTAAATAAATTGACAGCAACGACAACGGCGCTAAGGCTGCCAACAGACCGAACAACAAGGTCCAGCTTGAAATTTCGCCGGCAAATAAAATTGCCAGAACCGTACCCAATACAGCCGCCGCTCCGCCAAGACCCGCCAATGAACCGACAGACTTTCCGGTATGCAGGTCGCTTGGAATGGTTTGAATATTAGTCATGGCAAATTGGAATCCTCCCAGTACGAATGCCATCAGGATAACAGCCAATATTGCATTTTGAGCTAATACCGAAGCTATTACCGCCGGAACAATGATGCAACCGCCCAGCAAAATAGCCGTTTTACGCGCTTTATCCACTGTTTTTCCCTTGCGAATCAGGTAGCCCGAAAACCAGCCGCCCGAAAGGCTTCCTATCATGGCTCCTGTGTATGGAACCCACGCCGAAAAGGCTAATTCTTTTATATTCAGTTGAAATTGCTCTACCAAATACATAGGCAGGAATGTTACGAACATCCACCAGATTGGATCCAAAAAGAAACGCCCCAAAATAACCGAATAATTCTTTTTATTGGAAAGAAGTTCTTTCCACGATTTGCCGCGATTGTTCGTTACGGCGGCTTCGGGCTGTCCGCTCAAAATATATTCTTTCTCTTTTTCCGTTATCCACGGATGATCTTTCGGTTCTTTTTTATTAACAATCAACCATGGGATAATCCACAAGATTCCCATTCCGCCGACTATGATAAATGTGATTTTCCACCCGACGGAAATATAAAGCATAAGAATAACAATAGGAGCTAAAATAGAACCTATGGACGCCGCCGAGTTGAAAAGCCCCTGCGCAAAGGCGCGTTCTTTCTGAGGAAACCATTCGGCATTGCTTTTTGTGGCTCCGGGCCACGGACCCGCCTCGCCCAATCCGAGCATCATGCGGAAAGCCGTGAGCGAAAATTTTCCACGCGCCAGTGAAGTCAACGCGTCGGCTATTCCCCAAAGCAATACGGAAACTACAAATCCTTTCCGCGTTCCGATTTTATCGTATAATTTCCCCGAAAACAGTTGACTGATTCCGTATGCAATCATAAAAAAGATCGTAATCGTTCCCAGAATGTCTTTCGCCTGTTTCGACGCTTCTTCGGGAGGCAATGTCTTATCGACAATATTCAAGTCGTAGGCAATTCCTTCGCGGTTGACAAGCGTTTTATTGTTGTTTTTAAAGTTTACAAATTCCGGTTTCCGAATGATTTCAACGCCTTTTTTTGAAACCAGACGATAGACATTTTCTTCTTCGATATATTGAGCTTGATTTTCAGCTGGTTGACCGGATATTTCGTCCACCAGTGCGTATTCGATGTTGGCAACCCACATATAGTTGAGCGTACCGCGATCCAGATAGTTTATGATGGTTATAAGCATTATCAGCCCGATAATCCACCATCGTAATCCTTTTACTTTCATTTCAGTTTTAAATAAGCCCACCAACCCTCCTGCTAAGGCGGGACAAGCTCTGAATGGGGAGCTTGTGAGCGCGTAAATTTAATCTTAGTTCTTTATTAATTGGTTTTTAGTTCTTGACTATCGTCTTTTGTCTTTTGTCTTTTGTCTTGGTTCTTGGCTCTTGGCTCTTGGCTCTTTTTATCTTTTCAAAAAATCTTCGCGCACAGGACTGAAAACATCAATCAGAGTTCCTGCTTCGAGGCAGGTAGCGCCGTGAAATACGTCGGGAGCAATATAAACGCCGTCGCCGGCTTTTACGATTTGTTTTTTGCCGTCCACATGAAACTCGAAAACCCCGCTTACCACGTAGGTGCTTTGCGAGTGGAAATGAGCGTGTCCCACACCGATTGCGCCTTTTTCAAATGCTACTTTTACCAGCATAAGCTGTCCGTCGTAGCCTAAAATCTGACGGCGCATTCCCTCTCCCGCTACTTCCCACGGAACTTCACTTTCTAATACAAAGTCTTTGCTTCTTGTTTTCATGATTATTTGTATATTTTAATCGAAATATTTTTTTATCAAGCTAAATTGGTTGACCAAAAATTGGTTGACCAAAAGTAGGGACTTATTTTTAATTATACACCCACTTATCTTATGTTATAAAACATGTTTTTCGGAAAATAATATTTAATTTTATGAAAAAACGGGGATGTGTCAAAGTGTTTTAGCACACGGATGACGCGGAATTAGACGGATTTGCACGGATTTGCACGGATTTTTAACCTGTTGTTTATTTTCCGATTTCTGCTTTTACTGTTTCTCCGGATTTTAAGGTAATTTCCACAATCGCTTTCGATTGGCTGTTTTCAATTAACTTTACCGATTGAATATTTGAACAGGGAGCGTTTGTGTATTCTAAAACGGGATTAAATTCTCCGTGGGGTTCGACGATATTTACATACGTCCGTTCCGACAGATTTTTATCCCGCAATATAAAGCAGGGGTTATTTTTCAAATTGAATTCAGGGTCGTTTGCGCCGATTCGGTTGATAAATAATTCCGTGTCAGGATTGACTAAGGAGGTGATGCTGTAAAAGCGGTTGCCGTTCAAAAAAGTAAGACAAGCCGCAGGTTTTTCGGTTTTTCCCATAGCTTCCACCCACAAGTGCTGATAGCCGTATCGTGTTCCGAATGTATGTCGTTGACTGGTATGCGCCTCGTACTCGAAATTGGTCGAAATCAGCTGTCCCATAAAGTAGAACGGCAAATCGAACTGGTGTTTTTCTTCCGATTTTACGGTAAATACATCCGCCAATACGGGATATTCTAAGCGTTCGTCCGAGATTAGCGCTATCTTACGGTTCATAACTGTTCCGGGATATGCGTTTGTGTCCTCAGCGCCTGCAACTTTTATCCTGTCCGTGTTTTTGAAGAATAAATGTTCCGGCGAATATTTTTCCGAAATGCGTATATTCCCTTTGAAATGAGAAGTTTCATCAACAACTAATGTGTTGTGTGCGACGGTTTGCATGGCGAATGTATTGTTTTCCGGTAAATAATGTCCGCCGTTTTTCGGCTCGATGTTTAAAAAACGCGCTGCCCCGTAGTCTTTTATTATTTCATGGTAATTGTCGTAAAACGTGATGGATAACTTATCGTAATGTCCGTGCGAAAGCCCATGGGAAGTATATTTCATAACGGCTGCGGTTTCGTCTTTATTTCCGGCTCGTAAAACGGCTATTGCTCCGTCTTCGCCTTTTGCCCCGTCGCGCAACAGCATCGTCTTGCGAATGTAAGGCTTAGTTTCTCCTTTATGCAAATCCTTTGCTACCCGCAAACCCGCTTCTGACAATATGACGCGGTTTTGTTTCCGGGCAATATCCAAAAGGTCTTTTTTGTGGGGCTGCATGTTGTAGGCGACATTCAGTGCATAAACCAGTTCCGCTGTGTGCCATGTTTTATCCAATGCGTCGTTTAAATAAAAAATTTGTCCGTCAGGCTCCATCAGTTGGAACTCTACATCTACCGCCTTTAAAATCATTCCGTCGTTGTATTCAAATATCTTTAATTCGGGCTGATTGTTTTCGACCACCTGGGCAAACATAACAAAAGGCTGCAAGGCATAACGCTGATAGTAAGGTCCTTCGGTGAAATATCCGTCGGGCGAAAAAAGTTGCTCGATTTGCGACAGAAAGCCGCCCTTCCTGTCTTTGTTGTATCCGTAAAGCGCTTTGCCGGTCAAGTCCTTATCGCCCATGACGTAGCCAATCATGCCAACCGCAGCCACCGCCCAAGTTCCATGATTGTGGATTTTATTAAAGGCGCTTATGTTTTCGCGGGCGATAAAATCACACATCGGATAAAAAAGATTTTTTTCTATATGCTTCCGTTCGGCTTCTGTCAGATAGTCGTAAACACAGTCGTAAGCCTGGGAAACGTGCACCAGCCAAACGCATTCGTTCAACCCTTGCCAGAACAATTTCCCGCGATAATTCGATTTCTGAACAGGATGCAATCCTAACTTCGGGTACATCTCAGCATAACGCAGCAACATTTCTTTTGCATATCCGGCGTATTTTTTGTCGCCGGTAATTTGATATACAAGTCCGGCATTCAGCATATCCATGTAGTTTTTCTTATGAACTTCGTGCGTATAGCCTCCGCCGGCGTCTTTGGGAAGGGGAACTTCCATTGGTTTTGTCAGAACAATATCTATTTCCTGTTTGGCATTTTCAACTGTTTGCCTGAATAGCGGAGCTTTTTTTTGCGATGATTTAATCTCTTTCACTCCCTTTTTTGTAAGTAACAAAGTGGGGTGGGGGAGGTTAGCCTGCAAATGGAGACCAAGAAAAAGTAAAAGGAATGCTAAATAAAAACGTTTTTTTCTTATACTTGTATTTGTTATCATATTAACCTGTTTTAAATTTTCAATGCGAAGCCTGTTGTTGATATAAGCGGTTCATTCTCAGTTTGCCTGAATTTTCGTAACGGATATTACTCAATTGAATATCGTCCCAACGACATTCGTCGAATTTTATGGCTGCGCCTCCCCGTCCGCTATTCGTAAATGTAAGATTTTTCAGATGAGCCGTCTGTACGCCGATTAATCGTAGCGTTGCGCCTCGTTCCTGATTGCTGCTCAGGTCGAAGTTGCAATTATCCATGTATAGCGAAGGTCCGTGCGTGCTTTCGTCGTTTCCTCCCCGGTAAATGTTCACCGCGCAACCGAGGATATTGTTAAAATAGCAATTTTCAATTACAATATTTTCGGCGCTGTATTTGCCGTCGTCGTTTTTTTCGGCTCCCAAAGCAATTCCCTCGCCCGAAATATTGTGAAACTTACAATTGACAAAAGTCAGCGAATCGGCAAATGAGTTTTTCAACGCCTTGAATCCGGCAGAAAAAGACTCTTCAAAATAATTAAAGACGCAATTTTCAATAACAGCAGAATATGTCCCGCCCATTTCTGCTGCCGGAGCGATGCCTGCCATAGGACGCGCATTGCCTTCGCTGGGATTTCCGCTAAACTCAACGCCGCTGATGTTCAATATGCCGTTGTCGGCTATCGTAATCATTGCCCTTTGTCCGCTTTTTCCGTTGTAGCGGATAACAGGCAAAGAATCTTTGAGGTCGACCGGTCTTATGAAAACTAATTTATTGATAACGACCGGCTCGTCGATAAAGTATCGGGCATTGTTTTCCAAGTAAACAGTATCGCCGTATTTCAAATTTTTTACCGCATTTATAAGACTGTTTTGCTCTGCTTTAATTAAAATTTTTCCTGCCTCTGTCCTTTGGTTATCCACCGGCTTTTCGATATGCCAACTTGCCCCGCAATCTTCTTTCCGCACAGGAAAAACGCAGCTTGGCTCCGATTCCAATTTTACCGGATGAAAGCCTGTTTTGTTTATGCTTGCGGAAGCAACAACTTTATTGTCAATAAATTTTATGCCCGAAATATCGGTGTGGGTTTCAATGACGGTCGATTTTTCGGGATAACAGAACAAATTATTTTTTACAACGGTATTAACCGGCGAAACCGTCCTTTCGAAATCGGCTCCCACTCCAAATTCGATGTGGTCGCAACGAACAAAGCGGTTGTTTTCAATCAGAGCGTTGTCCACTTGATGATAACGGCTGGCAAGCGGATTGGGAACGGCGTTCATAACA
>JAISXQ010000085.1 GCA_031270425.1 Prevotellaceae bacterium
CCGTGTGCTTTTTAGACAGCCTCATTTTTCTTTTTCCAGCGTGGATAACATTCCGCAAGCGGCGAAAATATCCTCGCCCCGCGAACGCCGTATGGTGCAGGTAATGCCGTTATTTGATAAATAATCGCGGAAAGCAATCATTTTTTCCTCGTTCGAAGTTCTCAAATTCACATCCGGTATGGCATGAAAACGAATCAAATTTACGCGGCACGACAGGCCCCGCAGCAATTTTGCCAATTCCACCGCATGGCGGGTCGTATCGTTCTCGCCTTCAAACATAATATATTCGAAGGACAAACGGCGTTGATGACTGAAATCATGCTTCTTCAACTCGTCCAATAACTTGTACATAGGGAAGGATTTTTCAACAGGCATCAGTTCCAACCGTTGGTTCGGAAAAGGAGAATGCAGGCTGACCGCCAAATGGCAATTGGTTTTATCTAAAAACACCTTTATGCCGGAAAGAAGCCCGATAGTAGAAACGGTAATCCGCTTCGGACTCCATGCAAAACCGTAATCAGCCGTCATTATTTCGATAGCTCCAAGCAGGGAACGCAAATTATCCATAGGTTCGCCCATGCCCATAAAAACAACGTTGGTCAACTGTTCGGATTCCGGAACGGACAATATTTGATTCAAAATTTCGGAAACGGACAAATGTCCGCTAAATCCTTGCTTTCCCGTCATGCAAAACAGGCAATTCATTTTACAGCCCACTTGCGACGAAACGCAAAGCGTCGCGCGGTCGTCTTCGGGAATAAAAACGGTTTCGATAAAATGTCCGGCGGCGGTTTTAAACAGGTATTTCTTTGTTCCGTCCACCGACTCTTGCACTTGTACCGGCTCGGAACGCCCTACTTCGTAATTTTGAGATAAGATTTCTCGGTTCTTTTTCGAGATATTCGTCATCTCGTCGATAGATGCAACACGCTTTACATAAAGCCATTCCGCAAGCTGTTTAGCGGTAAAAACAGGCATTTTCAACTCCTGTACCAATGTCCGCAAATCATCCAAACTTTTACCTGTCAATGGCGTTTTATTCATTGTTTGTTGAAGTGAAGGAATAAAGTTACTCTTGAAATATCTTAACTTTGAGAAGCCGGTGCAATAATATCTTCCTTTTCAAAAGGCTTGTAAGGTCCTTTCTTAATTTCAAAAATGACGCTTCCGCTTTCCAATACTTCGAGCGTATGCCATTCTCCGGCTTTTATATTCACTCCGTATTGTCCTTTTTGTGGATTCAACTCAATGGTTTCGAGCTGTTTTCCTGATTCGTCGTAGAAGATTATACGAATCCTTCCCCGCAACAGGATATAAGTTTCGTCGGTATCTTTGTGGCGGTGTATGGGCAAAAGCGTCCCGGGTTCCAAAGCATTCAGCAGGCGTTGCACTTCGTCGTCGAGACTTTCGTGCAGGTTGTAGTTCATTCGCAGGCGGGGACTTTCCTGCGCCTGCCGCGTTACTTGGTCTAATAAGGCGTTGTTGATGAGTTGCATAGGTTTTTAAGAAATTACGAAAACGGTTTTATTTTTACAACTATATCAAAATATCGTTGCCCAATAAGCCATTCCGTCTGTTGATTTTCCATCAACAACAATATAATATCTGTTATTCGTAAGCCCCTGCTTTAAGCATACCGACTTCACGTTCGGAAAGGAAGCGGTATTTTCCGCGGGGAAGATTTTTCTTCGTTAAACCGGCGAAATAAACACGGTCTAAGCGGACGACCCTGTATCCCAATTTGTCGAAAAGCCGGCGGACAATCCGGTTGCGTCCCGAATGGATTTCGATACCTACCTGCTTCCCTTTACTGTCGGGTATATATTCGAGGGCGTCGGCGGCAATGCTTCCGTCTTCGAGCGCCACTCCGTTTACAATGGTTTTAAAATCATCTTCTTCAAGCGCTTTATCGAGAGTTACCTGATATATTTTTTTCTTTTCGTATTTCGGGTGGGTCAGTTTGGAAGCCAGGTCGCCGTCGTTTGTCAACAGCAGCACGCCGGTTGTATTCCTGTCCAAGCGTCCCACCGGATAAATGCGTTCGCTGCAAGCGTTTCTTACCAAATCCAGCACGGTTGTTTTCGCATGTTTGTCTTCCGATGTTGTAACACAGTCTTTGGGCTTGTTCAACAGCAGGTAAACTTTGCGTTCGGACTGGACGGGCTGGTTGTGGAACATCACCTTATCGGTCGGCAATACTTTTGAGCCGAGTTCCGTTATCACTTCTCCGTTAACGGAAATAACCCCCGCTTGTATGTATTCGTCGGCTTCGCGGCGGGAACAAACCCCTGCGTTTGCAAGAAATTTATTTAAGCGTACCGGTTTTGTGGGGTCAACAAATTCCTGTTGGTAAACAGCTCTTTTTTTATGGCTGTATTTCGCGTTCGGGTCGTAGTTCGGATCTTTTGAGCGCGGTTTGCGAAATACTACGCCTTCCTTTTTGTTGTCGAAGCGCACCTCTATAAATTTTCCACTCGCTTCGGAAGCGACTTCATCTTTTTTCCTGAAAACGATTTTCCGGTTTCCATCGTCGTTTGAATTGTATCGTTTTACATAAGGCTTGTTTCCTGTCCCCCGGTAGCGGTCGTTGCCGTCCTCCCTGCGGTTGCCATAATTAGTAGAATATCCGTCCCTGTTATCGCGGTTATAATCACGATTATAATCGCGATTATAATCTCGGTTCTGGTCGCGGTTTCCGTAATTGTCGTACTTTTTTTCGTAGTTGCCCGGTCTTGGGGAGTAGCCCGTTCCTTTCCTCGTATCAGTCCTTGTATTTTGCCCCCTGTCGTTGTGGGAAGAATCTTCGGAGTTAAAATTTATAACCCTTTTTGTACCTTTCAAAATCGATTTCACATCGCGTTTCGCAAAATTACCGTCACGGCCGGAGCCGGAATCCGAATGCCTTGGATTTCCGCCCCATTTGTCTTTGTCAGTTCTCATTGAATGAAATATATTATTAAATGCTTTGCAAAGGTCGGAAAAATAACTGGATTCTCAATTTTTTTCCGAAGAAAATCCTTTGATTTGTAGAAGTTCCTGTTTTGTGTTTGATATAAGGGGATGCCTTTGTTCCGCAACAAAGAGCTTTCAGCCTTTTGGTTGCAGGGTTTCGCCTGTTGTTAATAAGTATGTAAAACAAAGACAAATGCGGTCGTGGATTTACCTCACCCTTAATTTCTGCCCGGGACGGATAAGTGTTTTCGATGAGATTTTATTCAGGCGGCAGATAGAGTTCACGCTTGTTCCGTTGCGCGACGCGATGCGTCCCAAGGTATCGCCCTTGCGCACGGTATAATATTTTGCCGACTTTAATTCTTTCAGGTGCTTGTTGTAGTAAAAAGTCGTATTTTTTGTTATCAGATACGATTCCTGCACCATCCTGTTGTTTGCGAAATCAATCAGATGAGCCGGATTCATGGCATTTCCCAAATAACGTATTTCGTAATGGAGATGCGGACCGGTAGAGCGTCCTGTATTGCCGCC
>JAISXQ010000096.1 GCA_031270425.1 Prevotellaceae bacterium
AAATAAAATGATTATCCGCAATACGTATCCCGTTATGACGGATAATCATTATCTTCAATTTAGCTAAAACGATACAAAAATACAGACTTTTAGCCAAAATCTCAACAGATATTTTAGCTAAATCAAATAATTTTTATACTCCCGCTCGGCGTAGCGTCCTCCCTACGTCGCTGGTAAAAAGCAAGCTCCGGCTTTCCAAAATTAAATTTTCATGAATAACACAATATCGCAAAAAAACACATTCACTTTTTTGTGAATATATAAAACAATACCTATCTTTGTCGTGTCAAATAATTCGATATGGAAGTTACTTTTGAGAAAGACTACTTGCGCGACCTGTACAAAACAGGCAAGGCGGCGGATAAAAAACTTTGAAGAAAAAACAGTTGGCAACCAATCAATTGCCACAATATGCAATATAGTAGAATTGTCAAACCATTATAAATAAAACAGAGATGATTACCATTCCGGGTGTTGCTCCCGATATGATTGCAAGCAACCTCGAACCGGCTTACCCAACGCATCCGGGCGAAGTGTTGAAAGATGAAATTGAGTACCGCGGTATTTCACAACGGAAACTTGCCGCCGAAATGGACGTACCTTATACGCAACTCAACGAAGTATTGAACGCCAAAAGACCGTTGAATACCGAATTTGCATTGCTCATAGAAGCCGTGTTGGATTTGCCCGCCGAACCATTGCTTAAAATGCAAACGCGCTACAATATACTGATGGCAAAAAGGGATAAGACATTTTCAAAGCGTCTTGCTGAAATCCGAAAAATCGCGGCAATACTTTGATATTATTCTGTCGTTTTTTCGCCTATTCCAAACACCGCGTCTAATCCCCCGCTCGGCGTAGCGTCCCCGTTGCGTTGCCGGTAAAGGGAAAACTCCTATTTTTCAAACGGACGACACGGATTAAACGGACAAACACAAAATCTTCGGTATTGAGAATCAGCTATTTTATCAGTGGAAATCCGTAATATTTGTGTCGTCCGTGTTCTAATTTGATACAGCCGCTATTTGTTTGAGAAAACCAGAACGCCGTCGCTGTAATCCACTTCAATCGTTTGGTCGTTTCGCACAGTTCCTGAAATAATCGCTTTCGACAAATCGTTCAGCAGGTAGCGTTGGATAGCCCGTTTCACCGGACGCGCGCCGAACTGCGGGTCGTAGCCTTTTTCGGTAATAAAGTCGACAGCGTTTTCGGTCAGGCGGATCTGCACTCCGTTTTTTTGCAACATTCCTTCCACGCCTTTTATCTGCAAGCGGACGATTTCTTTTATCTCGCTTCGACGCAACGGCGAGAACATAATAATTTCGTCGATACGGTTCAAAAATTCGGGACGGATTGTTTGTTTCAGCAAATCCAACAAAGCCCCTTTCAATTCCTCCGAAGGGGGAAAATCGTTACCTGTTGCGTATGCCCTGTCGTAAAATTCACTAATCATTTGCGAACCGATATTGCTCGTCATAATGATAATCGTGTTTTTGAAATTGACCATGCGACCCTTGTTATCCGTCAACCGTCCGTCGTCCAGCACTTGTAGCAGGACGTTGAACACATCGGGATGCGCTTTTTCTATTTCGTCGAACAACACCACCGAATACGGTTTCCGGCGGATGGCTTCGGTCAGCTGACCGCCTTCGTCGTAGCCTACGTACCCCGGAGGCGAACCGATAAGCCGCGTTACGGAGAATTTCTCCTGATATTCGCTCATGTCAATGCGCGTCATCATGTTTTCGTCGTCGAAGAGGTATTCTGCCAGGGCTTTTGCCAATTCGGTTTTACCAACGCCCGTCGTCCCCAGGAAAATAAAAGAACCGATCGGACGCTTGGGGTCTTGCAGTCCGGCGCGGCTCCGGCGCACAGCGTCCGAAACAGCCTGAATCGCTTCTTCCTGTCCGATAACGCGGCGGTGCAATTCTTCTTCCAGATACAGCAACTTGTCTTTTTCGCTTTGCAGCATTTTGCTGACCGGAATACCCGTCCAGCGGCTTACCACATCGGCAATATCCTCGCTATCAACTTCTTCCTTTATCATGGCATTGCTGCCCTGCATTTTTGCCAATTCAGCCTGACAGGAAGAAATTCGCGTTTCGGCTTCCTTTATTTTTCCGTAGCGTATTTCCGCCACTTTGCCATAATCACCTTCGCGTTCGGCGCGTTCGGCTTCGTATTTGTAATTCTCAATATCAATTTTAGCCTGTTGAATTTTGTCAATCAGGTTTTTCTCGGACGTCCATTTGGCGTGCAATTCCTTGCTGTCTTCCTTCATGTCGGCTATTTCCTTGTTCAGCCGCTCCAACTTATCTTTGTCGTTTTCGCGTTTGATGGCTTCGCGCTCAATTTCCAACTGTTTGATATTCCGTTCGATTTTGTCCAATTCTTCGGGAACGGAATCCGCTTCCAGACGCAGTTTAGCCGCCGCTTCGTCCATCAGGTCGATAGCCTTGTCGGGCAGGAAACGGTCGGTGATATAGCGGTTCGAGAGTTCAACCGCCGCAATTATCGCGTCGTCTTTAATCCGCACTTTGTGGTGGTTTTCGTAACGTTCCTTTAATCCACGCAAAATGGAAATGGCGCTTGCTTCGTCCGGCTCGTCCACCATCACGATTTGGAAACGGCGTTCGAGCGCCTTGTCTTTTTCAAAATATTTTTGATACTCGTCCAAAGTCGTAGCGCCGATAGAGCGCAGTTCGCCGCGTGCCAGAGCCGGTTTCAGTATGTTGGCGGCGTCCATAGCTCCGTCGCCTTTTCCGGCTCCCACCAACGTATGTATCTCATCAATAAACAGGATGATTTCGCCTTCGGCTTTTATCACTTCGTTTACGACGGATTTTAGGCGTTCTTCAAATTCGCCTTTGTACTTGGCGCCCGCAATCAACGCGCCCATATCCAACGAATAGATTTGTTTCGTTTTCAGGTTTTCGGGAACGTCGCCGCGCTCGATACGCTGCGCCAAACCTTCGGCAATAGCGGTTTTACCTGTACCGGGTTCGCCTATCAGTATCGGATTGTTTTTCGTCCGGCGGCTTAGTATCTGCAACACGCGGCGTATTTCTTCGTCGCGCCCGATAACGGGATCGAGTTTGCCTTCGCGCGCGCGTTCGTTCAGGTTAACGGCGTATTTGCCGATGGAATTATAATTGTCTTCCGCCGATGTGGAGTTGGCTTTTGCACCTTTACGAAGTTCGTCGATAGCTGTTTGAAGCGCTTTTTCCGACACGCCGGCGTCTTTCAATACCTGCGACATATCGTTTTTTTCGACGGCTAACGCCAGCAAAATATATTCCACCGACACAAACTGGTCGCCAGCTTTGGACGAAAGCGTTACAGCCCGCTGCAAAACGGCGTTTGCCTCGCGGCTTAAATAGGCTTCGCCGCCCGACACGCGCGGATAACTGTTAATTTTCGCATCCGTAACGCTATGCAGCGTATTGATGTTTACGCCCAATTTCCCCAACAGGAAATTGCTTACATCTTCTCCTTTCAGCAGTAAGGCTTTCAGCAAGTGCGCCGTTTCGATGGATTGTTGCCCTTTTCCGTTTACCATGTCGATGGCTTCCTGAACAACTTCCTGCGCTTTGATTGTAAAATTATTGAAGTTCATGTTTTTTATTATTATTTCAAAATTTCTCCCGATAGCTATCGGGATTCGAGATTCTACTTGATGCAGGGCAAATTCTTAACCAATCCCGTTTTTCGGAAAAATTGGCATGATTTTGTAAGGATTATGGAGGGATAAAGACAAAATGACTGATTTTTAAAAGATTTATCGATTAAATTCCGCTTGGACTTATTGCCCACAAATGACCAAAACTCATCCATTTTTCAACGAATTTAAACCACGACCGAAAATTTAATAGCAAAAAGTACGGAAAACAGGGAAATATTTATTAATTTTAGCGCGTTTTTGCATGAATAAAAAGATAATTAACAAAAAAGTGGTTTTGTGAAATGATAGTTGTTTTATCGAGCCATTGAAGAACAATACGTTATGGAGTTTTTAAACGGAATGAACGCCCTGACCTTAGTGTTTGCAGCATTATGTATTTTTGCAATAGGCTATCGTATTTACGGAATTTTTTTAGCTAACAAAGTATTGCGGCTGAATGACGGCAATATTACTCCCGCCGTAAAGTACGCCGACGGGCGCGATTATATGCCGACCAACAAAAACGTCCTTTTCGGACATCATTTTGCGGCTATCGCCGCTGCTGGTCCTTTGGTGGGTCCAGTGTTGGCAGCGCAATTCGGTTTCCTGCCCGGCGCTTTGTGGATTCTTATCGGCTGCGTGCTCGGAGGAGCCGTACACGATATGGTCGTATTGTTTGCTTCCATACGGCACAAGGGAGAAAGTTTGGCTTCTATTGCGAGCAAAGAAATTAATCCGCTGACAGGAACGGTAGCCGGTTTCGCCATTCTCTTTATACTCGTGCTGACTTTGGCGGGACTTTCCTTAGCCTGCGTCAGCGCCATGCACGATGCGCCGTGGTCGCTCTTTACGGTAGTTATTACGATTCCCATCGCTGTTTTAATGGGAGTGATTATGAAATTCCGCGCCAACAGCATCACGCTGGCAAGTATCGTCGGCGTGGTATTATTGCTCGCGGGCATTATTTCGGGACACTACCTGATGCAGCCCGGCATGTTCGGCGCATGGTTCGATTGGGACATAAAAACAATCTCAATTGCCGTGCCCATTTACGGATTTTTTGCCTCGGCGCTTCCCGTATGGCTCCTGCTCGTTCCCCGCGACTATCTTTCCACCTACCTGAAAATAGGAACCATACTGATGTTAGCCATCGGAATTGTATTTGTACATCCCACATTGGAAATGCCCGCCGTTACCTCGTTTATCAAAGGCGGCGGTCCGGTAATCGGCGGTCCGGTAATTCCCTTTATCTTTATAACAATTGCCTGCGGAGCCATTTCGGGTTTCCACGCCATTATCGCCACCGGAACAACGCCTAAAATGATAGAGAAAGAACGCCAAATATTGTTTGTCGGTTACGGAGCGATGCTGACCGAAGGCTTTGTCTCCATTATGGCGCTGATTGCCGCCTGTACCCTGCTGCCGGGCGATTATTTCGCTATCAATACGCCTGTTGACGCTTACAAAGATTTCGTAGCCGCCAATCTGCATTTCGCCGAACAGGAATTGGGATATTTTGCCGAGAGAATCGGCATCGACCTGCACGGACGGACGGGGGGAGCTGTTTCGCTTGCCGTGGGCATGGCAAACATATTCAGCAACATTCCTTTTATGGATAAGCTCATGGCGTATTGGTATAATTTCGCCATTATGTTCGAGGCGGTGTTTATCCTTACGGCGATTGACGCAGGAACGCGCGTGGGACGTTTTTTCTTGCAGGAAATGTTGGGTAAGCTTACTCCCAAATTCAACGATAAGAACTGGACTCCGGGCGTTATTATCACAAGCGCGCTGTTCACGTTTATTTGGGGCTATTTGGTTTATACGGGAAACATCGGCAGCATCTGGCCTCTCTTTGGCATCAGCAACCAATTGCTTGCCGCCTGCGCTTTAATCGTTTGTACCACCATGCTGCTGCGCATGAACAAGAGATGGTACAGCCTCTGTACGGCTGTTCCGGGAGTGTTTATGGTTGTTATTACTTTTTGGGCGGGCTTCCTTCAAATACGCGACAATTACCTCCCCGCCAATAAATACCTGCTTACGGTTTTGGCGATTGTTGCCATGGCGTTGATGCTCTTTGTGTTTGTGCAGGCGTTTATCAAATGGACGAAACTTATCAAAATAAAGACAACGCTAACGGACGAATACGGAGAGAAAGTAAAAGAATTGGTAAAAGAATAATACAGAAAAAAAGAAACAGGTTTCATTTTGGTGCAGCAAGTTTCATTATAAATAATCAGATAAATTTTTATATGGAAAAGAAAGTATTTATGTTTTTTTT
>JAISXQ010000111.1 GCA_031270425.1 Prevotellaceae bacterium
AACATTTCCCAATATGCCAGTACTTCGCCCCGCTGGGCTAAACTGTTTGACGGAGACAAAACCGGTATTGCCGTTAATGTTACCAATATTATAGCGAATAATTCTACTAACGGAGCGAACCCCGGTGGGGAATTCCAATATTACCGCGGTACAGCTACCGTATTGGCGCTCGACTTACAAAATGTATTAATCAACGGATACAAACAGTACGAAATTCCGCTTACTGCCGAAGAAGAACTGCTCGGACATAGCATCTTCCGTTTGGACGCGCCTGTGTTGAACAAAGCCCAAAATAAATTAATTATCGGTACATGGATGCAAAAAAGAAATCCTGAAACAGGCACAACCGAAAGCGGTTTTACCAGATTAGGCGCCAAATCCGTGGTAGTGGATTATCCTTCCTTGCAAAATCCGAAAGTTATTACTTCTACGGTCGGACATGGAGATTGCAGCGGGTACCGCAGTTTTAACAGCTTCCTGGCAGATGATGGAAATATTTATCAAGCAACGCAACGAGAGTCAGCCGGAGTGGGTTCTTATATTCTTAAAATTAATCAGAACAACGAGTACGATAATTCGTATGTATTCAGTTTGGACGCGGCTTTAAGCGTTACGGATGTTTATGTAGATTGTTGGAGATATGCCGGCGACGGGAAAGCGGTTGTGCTGTACACGCACGGCGATTCATCACAAGGTTATGTGGCTTACGTGGATTTAAATGCGAAAACAGCCGTTAAAGTTACCGGTATTCCTTATGACGAAAATTTGGATTTCGGTCAGTACCAAGGTATCTTAGTGAGTGGCGACGAAGTATATATTGCTGTAACTCCTACGGGAAAAGACGGTAATATCTACATTCTGAACAGCAAAACCGGAGCTGTTACCAAAGGCGCTAAATTGGTAAATAAAGCGGGAAACCATTATATTGGTATTTTTTAAAGAATCCAATATCGCTTTTAAATAAAATCTAATCAACAAAACGTTCGGCGCAACAAATACTGCGCCCGAACGTTTTGTATTAAAATAAATACGCAAAAACAGATGGTAAAATTAATCATTGATTTCGTACAATTTCTGTATTCCACCCTGCCGCTGCTTACATCACTGGCGGTTTTCACCTTGCTGGCGGTATTGCTGTCGAAGTCGATAAAAAAATACGCGACTGCATATTACATCGTACTGGCGATACCTTTCGTTTTGGTTGCTGTTCCTTTTATCGGCAGGCTCTTTGGGCTTGAAATGTTCAATTTCAGCGGAATACCGTTTTTGGGAAGCGTGCTGAGGGATTATATACACATGGGCGCGTTCGGCTTTCCCTTACTCGTTATCATCATGTACACGGGAGCGCTGAATCCTAAAACCGGGTGGGTGAAACGACTGCTTGCTATCCGCAAGGAACTGTCTATTATATCGGGATTTCCGGTATTGACGCATTCGTTAGTCCGCGTTGCCAACAATTTCCCGCCCGCGCTCAAATTCTTTACCGACAACGAGGAATATATGGCGACAACGAAAGTTACAAACGAATTGGGAGCGGGAATAACCAGTTTCAGCTTTGTTCTGGGCATTGTGATGTTGGCGATATTCCTTCCTCTTTGGGTTACTTCCTTCGATTCGGTACACAAACGCATGGGCGGCGTGAAATGGAAAAAACTGCAAAAATGGGCTTATGTTCTCTACGCCGCTTTGTTTATTCACGCCATGGGAATACAGGTGGGCTATATGCTGAATCCGAGAGTAAGGGATATGCCGCGACCGGCAGTTGAAGCAAGCGCCGCTGCGAATACGCAACATATAATAACTGAAAGTACAGCGACGCAGCAACAACCGGAAAAGCCAAGCGGCGAAAACGCTAACCTGCAAAAAAGAGAGCGCGAAGTTCAACGTGAAGTTGCTAAAAAAACCATTCAGGGCGAACATGGACGTCAAACGAAAGGATTTGCCGATATGGATGTCAGTCCGCAGGCAAAACGCTACCTCCATATCGTTTCCCTTGTCTTGATTTTCGGCTTATACCTGTACCTCAGGTTGCGCAAAGCAAAGAAAGACGCTGTTTCAAAAGTCCACTAATTACTTATTAGACGCTCTCTTTGTTATTTATGGAAAAAGAAGTAATTTTGTTTCTCGAAATTTAGTACACGACAAAAAACAAATAAAAACCTGACACATAGTCGACACATAGTATTTTTATCTTTTTTTTTAAAAGTACACATAGCTGTAAAACATTCCGGTAAACCGGAATAGTTTTACCCTCTGAGCATAAGTTCATGTCGAAGACATGGACGGCTATGTGGTCTTTTCTAAAAAAAATGTGATGTAATTGAATTAAAACTATTGTTTTCTATGTGTTTATGTTTGAAAAAATAGTTGTTATCATGTACTTATTCTTCAAAAATATAAAATGACACATTAATATGATACTAATTTATTGTGTTACATAATCTTGAATCCCGATAGCTATCGGGAGAAATTAGAAATCTTGAAATTAAAATAACACTGTTGCTTTATGACCAAACAGGAACTCTTCTCGAACATACAACGAAAAAAATCCTTCCTTTGCGTCGGTTTGGATACCGATATTTCCAAAATACCGGAACATCTTTTCGATGCGACGGAAGACCCCGTTTTTGAATTTAATAAAGCCATCGTCGACGCTACGGCGGATTTGTGCGTAGCATACAAGCCCAATCTGGCGTTTTACGAGAGTCTTGGATGGGAAGGCTGGGACGTGTTGGACAGGACTGTGAGCTATATCCGCGAACGCTACCCCGACCAGTTTATCATTGCCGACGCTAAGCGCGGCGATATTGGAAATACGTCGGCGATGTATGCGCGTACTTTTTTCGGAAATATGGATTTCGACGCGATTACCGTTGCGCCTTATATGGGCGAAGATTCCGTAACGCCCTTCTTTGGTTACGAAGGGAAATGGGTTATCCTGCTTGCCTTAACATCGAACAGGGGAGCTTTCGATTTTCAGTTCGTAAAAGATGCCGGTACCGAAGAATATCTATTTGAAAAAGTACTGAAAACATCGCAAAGCTGGGGCGATGAAAATAATATGATGTACGTTGTCGGCGCGACAAAAGCCGGTATGCTTTCGGACATCCGCCGGATAGTTCCCGGACATTTCCTGCTGGTTCCCGGCGTGGGAGCGCAGGGCGGCAGCTTGCAGGAAGTGGCGAAATACGGACTTAATTCCTCTTGCGGACTGTTGGTTAATTCGTCGCGTCAGATTATTTACGCTTCTGCGGAAAAAGATTTCGCCGGACAAGCGCGTTCGGAAGCGGAGAAAGTGCAGCGCGAAATGGAGGAATTACTGCGTAACGCCGAGCTGCTGACGACCCCTAAGACCCCTAACCCCTGAAGGGGGACGACCCCTAACCCCTGAAGGGGGACAGGAGACGACCCCTAACCCCTGAAGCAGGGCTGTTAAGTTCTGTATATTAATTTCTTTAAAATGATTATCTTTGCAAAAAAAAGTGTTATGAATTTAGTATAGAGTGTTTAAAAGAAGTTAGAGACCCTCGTCGCTTACAGGGACAACGTTACAGCAGTTTAGCCATGTTATTGATACTAATTATGGCGATTCTTCGTCAGAAGTATGGCTATCGTGAAATCGGACGCTTTTGTAAGATGAACGACTCTTTTCT
>JAISXQ010000169.1 GCA_031270425.1 Prevotellaceae bacterium
GGCTTGCTGCAAAGCCCCGAAGATTTCAACAATCTTATCGTCAAACAGCAGGACGGAAGGATTGTCCGTTTCCGTGATGTAGGAACAGCCGAACTGGACGCCGAAGACCGTAAAAACATCATGCGTTTGAACGGGGTGCCGATGGTAAGCGCCGTTATCCTGCCGCAACCGGGAGCCAACCAAATTGATATTTCGGACGAAATGACGCTGCGCCTCGAACAGATGAAAAAGGATTTGCCGGACGACGTGAAGCTCGGAGTAACTTTCGATAACACCAAGTTTATCCGCGCTTCCATCGCCGAAGTGGAAGAAACCATATACATAGCCTTCATACTGGTAGTTATCGTTATTTTTCTCTTTCTGCGCGATTGGCGTATTACATTGGTGCCGGTTACCGTTATTCCCGTATCCTTAGTCGGGGCTTTCTTTGTGATGTACGTAGCGGGCTTTTCCATCAACGTACTGTCGATGCTGGCTATCGTGCTGGCTGTGGGTTTGGTGGTGGACGACGCTATTGTCGTTACCGAGAATATCTACCTGAAAATAGAGAAAGGCATGACGCCGAGGCAAGCCGGCGTCGAAGGTTCTAAGGAAATTCTCTTCGCCATCATATCGACGACCATTACGCTTGTGGCGGTGTTTTTTCCCATCGTATTTATGGAGGGAATGACCGGAAAACTCTTTCTCGAATTTAGCGTCGTCGTTGCCGGTTCGATTCTTATTTCGGCTTTCGTCGCATTGACTTTTACGCCGATGATGGCTACGAAGATATTAAAAAAACGCGAGAAGCAGAATTGGTTTTACCGTGTATCAGAGCCTTTTTTTCTCGGATTGAATACTGCTTACAGGAAGTCGCTCCGTTATTTTCTAAATCACAAAGCGATAGTTTTTCCTATAATTGCAGTTACGGTCGTTTTGATAATTGTTTTGTGGAGCTTCATACCATTGGAATTGGCTCCCTTGGAAGACCGTTCGCAAATAATGGTTCGCACCACAGCTCCCGAAGGAGCGACTTTTGAATTTTTGCGCGACTATACGGAAAAAATCGCGCAAACGGCAGACTCCGTAGCTCCCGAGCGGAAATTCAATTTCAGTTTTGTACGGAATACTTTCGGGATGGTTCGCGTTATTTTACCGGATATTAAAGAACGCGAACGCAGCCAGATGGAAATCGCGGGAGAATTATCGTCGTCGGTTCGTAAACAGACCGAAGCGCGGGTCTTCGTACAGCAGCAGTCCACTTTCGGCGATCAACGGTCGGGACTTCCCGTCCAATATGTTTTGCAGGCTTCGAGCATCGACAAACTGGAAGAATTTATCCCGCCCTTTATGGAGAAAGTGAACCAAAGCCCCTTGTTTCAAATGGCGGACGTAAATTTGAAGTTTACCAAACCGGAAAGTCGCGTGGATATTGACCGCGATAAAGCGTCGCTTCTGGGAGTAAGCGCCCAGAATATCGGGCAAACCTTGCAATATGCTTTGAGCGGACAACGGATGGGCTATTTTTACATGAACGGAAAACAATACCAGATTATTGGCGAAATAAACCGCCAGCAACGGAATACGCCCCTCGATTTGAAGTCCATTTACATAAAAAACAATGGCGGGGATATGATACAGTTGGACAACCTCGTTGCCTTGCGTGAAACGGTTGCTCCGCCTCAGTTGTACCGCTACAATCGGTTTAGTGCGGCTACGGTTTCAGCCGGACTGGCAGAGGGCGTAACAATCGGGCAGGGTTTGGACGAGATGGACAAAATCGCCAAGGAGGTGTTGGACGATACCTTCCGCACGGCATTGACGGGAGATTCCAAAAGTTTCAGGGAAAGTTCGTCGAGCCTGATGTTTGCCTTCGTTCTGGCTATCGTTCTGATTCTGCTTATTCTGGCGGCTCAGTTCGAGAGCTTTAAAGATCCTTTCGTTATCATGTTTTCCGTACCGCTGGCGGTTGCCGGAGCTTTGGTTTTTATGTATTTCAACGGCATAACGATGAATATTTTCAGCCAGATAGGAATTATTATGCTGATAGGTTTGGTGGTGAAAAACGGGATTCTTATTGTGGAATTTGCCAACCAGCGGCAAGATGCCGGACTTGCAAAAGCGCAAGCTATTCAGGATGCGTCCGTGCAGCGTCTCCGTCCCATTCTGATGACAAGCGCTTCGACCATATTGGGATTGCTGCCGCTCGTGCTGGCAAGCGCCGAGGGAGCCAACGGGCGGATTGCAATGGGTACCGCGGTTGTAGGCGGAATGCTTGTTTCCACCTTCCTTACCATTTATATTGTTCCTGTGATGTATATGTATATTTCGACCGATAGAAAGAAAAAGAAACCGGAAAAATAAAATTTAATGTATAGTTGCAGTATCCGAAATCCTTCGGGCTTTTCAGCCGGAAAGTAAAACTTGCGGGAGGAGAAGCCTGTTTTTCCGTTGCCAAAGAAAAAGGAAGTTTGGTGTTTACAGTATTAGATTGTCATGAATTATAAACTCCATAAACTCAGAATTGTAAACTTATGATATTACCAATTTATTTATACGGTAGCTCTGTTCTTCGCAAGGCAGGCGAAGAAATATCCGCAGATTATCCTGACTTGAAAGGACTTGTCGACAACATGTTTGAAACCATGTACAACGCGAACGGAGTAGGTTTAGCCGCGCCCCAAATCGGGCTTTCGATCCGCTTACTCGTTATCGACCTGGCTCCTTTTAAAGAAGAAGATCCCGAATTAGGGGCTTTTAAAACGGTAATGATCAATCCCGAAATGCTGGAAACGAGCGAAAAAACAGCTTCGGACGAAGAGGGCTGCCTGAGCATCCCCGGCGTCCACGAAAACGTAATCCGTCCGGTAAAAATCAAAATCCGCTATCGGGACGAAAATTTTGTTGAGCGTATCGAAGAATTTGAGGGCTACAAAGCCCGCGTCATACAACACGAATACGACCACATCGAAGGAAAACTGTTTACCGACAAGGTTTCTCCAATCCGCCGGCAGCTGATAAAATCAAAATTGGACAATATCGCGCGGGGAAAATTCTCTTGCTCATATAAAACAAAAAGTCAGAGATAAACCTTCGTAAAACGAGGAACTGTTACGCAGGAAAAACAGGCGGGGATAAGTCTTTTCGTTGTAAGTTTTATTCAGGAAA
>JAISXQ010000256.1 GCA_031270425.1 Prevotellaceae bacterium
TTACGGTTTCCGTTCCGAATTTTTTACGGCAAACTTAAATCTGTACCGTACAAGCTGGCTCGACAAAGCCATGGTTCGCACGCTCGGAAGCGGTCAGAACGATCCGGTTGTAAACCTGACAGGCGTTGACGCTTTGCATCAGGGCATCGAACTCGATTTTGTTGCGCGACCGATTAAAAAGTTGGAAATCAAAGGTATGATTTCGCTCGGCGACTGGAACTGGATTAACAATGCGCAGGGTTATGTTTACAGCAAAGACGGTAATCCTGTAAATAAAGCGGGAAAACCGGTCGACGGCAGCGGCAATCCGATTGTAGAATTTTCGCCCGACCACGACCGCGTAATTATGAAACTCAAAGACGTAAAAGTGGGCAATTCGGCGCAAACAACCGCATTTTTGGGCGTTAAATACGAACTGATTAAAAACTTCAACGCGGGGCTGGATTTCCATTGGTATGCCGACAATTACGCCAATTTCAGCATTTCGGCAAACAGCGGCGAAACCACCTACGCAACGCCTTGGAAAATTCCTGCGGCGGGCATTTTAGATTTCAACGCCAATTACCGTTTCAAAATCGGCGGGCTTAATGCAACGCTTTTCGGCAATATCGACAACCTGCTTGACCAATCGTATATTGCAGATGCTCAGGACTTAACGCCTACGACTTCCGAACCCGGCGAATGGAAAAACGGCGTTTCGGTTTTATACGGTTTCGGCAGAACGTATTCTGTCAGCCTGAAAGTTAAATTTTAATCATAACTTAATTAAATTCAGAAGAAAATGAAAAAGAATATAGTTTTAACGGCAGTAAGCGCGATGCTTGTTTTCGCTTCCTGCGATTACAATAAGAATTTTGACGGCTTGGACGAACTCGTAAACAAAACCGAAGCCGTTACTTACGAATATACGATTGTTGAAAACGATTTTGCAACTATGGCAAGCGAATTGAACAAAAACAAAAACGCTGCCGATTCGACTGTTGCAAAATTGCTCGCGGCAAACAAATTGTTTTCGGTTGACGCTCCGGCTTCTGTTGCAGCGCCGTATTTGCTGAAAACGAAATTTGCAGGCGCGACAAAAGGCTCGGCGGCAAAAGTAACGTACAATTATAAGGAAGATTACGATACGACAACCGTTGCCGAAACGGATAAATACACATTGCAAACAGACGATTATGCCGCAATGGGTACAGAAAGCGGTATGCCCGGTAAATATAATAATTTCGACGCTAACATGGACATTGACTTTTATATTTCCACATGGTTGAAAATCAACTACCTTTACGCAAAACAGGGCGACGTAAAATTAATCCGTTATAAATATTATGCAAGTTCGGTAACGAAAGAAGTGGCAAAAGTTTATCAATTTACCGGTGTGTGGAAACCTGTTGCAACATCAATTACCAAAACCGAACAGTTTGTTTTTGCCGGTTGGGAAAACGGCGGTTGGGTTTTCGACCCCACCATTCGCGTAACAATGAAAAAAGGCATTGCCGAAACCGATGATTATATGCTTGTTGCCTATTATGTGAAAGAGAAATACGGCGACGCGAAGCCCGATGTGCTGTATTATTACGGAACGGCTTTTGAAGGCGAATATCATTTTGGTTTCATTGGCTATTACGGAAATATCTCGTGGCGCGAAAGCGACCGCCTGAAAGACCCTGATTATGCGGCTCTTGGCGACGATGCTGCCGCAAAAGAGGCTTTCCTTACCGAGCGCACCAATCGTGGCATGTCGGTTTATTTAAGCGTCAAATTCCCCGAAACGCCGGTAACCGTGTCGGGAATTGAAGTCCATGCTTTGGTTACAACCATTATTTATGATGGCAATGTGAACACGACTTGGGTTTACGACATGAAGCGCGTGGACAATGACGACCCCGAATTAAAATGGGAATTTGTCGGCAGAGAAAAACCGTAAAAGGAAAATCTCCGCATTTTTCAAACAAACCTTCCGAGTTTTCTGCAAACTTGGAAGGTTTTTAGTTTCAAAAGTCCACGAAACAACGTTCGGCGTAGCCAATTATTCTTGTTTCGTGGACTTTTTTGTTTTTTTTATGGGAAAAAGCCGCATATCAAGGCAGGATAACGAATTTTGCCGTCCGGCTTTCGTTCCAGTTTTCGCTGAATACCGACAACAAATACAGTCCGGCGGTAAAATTTCCGGTAGATATTGCCGCGCTGTCATTCAATTCGCCGACAGCGACAAGCGTTCCGCTTATGTTGTATATCTGATACCGGTAATCGCTGGGGTAGTCAATGCGTATCGTCAATTTGTTTGTTACGGCGTTGAAATAAACCGGAATTGCACGATTTTTCACAGAAGTGTTCCCATTCCAAATAAGTTCGGCAAATTCGGGGCGGTCGATAAAGGGATTCCTGTTTCCCTGATGCGAATAAACGGCGTTGTTCCGGTCTGTTTCTTTTTGGCTGACCGGATCCTGTTCGTGCCATTTCAGCAACAGGCTGACAGCGTATGGGTTAAGCGTGGGATAAGTATTGTTTTGAAGCATGCTCGCAACGCCGACGCTCTGCCATGCGGAGGAATAATCTTCGTAGCAGGTAACCATGTACATGTACACACGCGCAAAGTCGCCTTTATAGATGTCAGCCGGCTCAAAAACCTTTCCGTCATAGCCTGTAAAGCTGTTTGCGCCGGTTTTAACCACGCCGTTCGAGAAAGACGCTGTTCCTGCTTCTCCCAGGGGCAGGTTGCCTTTTTGTCCGTTTGCCGGCGCATCGGAAGGGTAAAGATTGTGCAGATCGCTGTAAGCAACTTCTTTTCCGTTGCTACCCCACCAGCTTTTGGGCATGTTATGTTCCCTGTTCAAAAGGCTGCCGTCCCATACCGTTCGCCGGTTGTTCGAATACATATCCCAGAGATAACCGTCCGGATGCCAGTCGGTCGTCAAAAAATAGGTGGGCATATTGCTGTAACTCAATTTTGTGTGCGCTTTGATAATATTGTGCAGTGCGGTTTTTAATGCTTCGCGGTTTTTCCCTTCGGCTGAATTGTAATAACCCGCAGGAGCCTGTGTCCAAACAGTGCAGGAAAACAAAAGGAAGGCAAAAACAAGCAATCCGGTTTTCTGTTTACGGAGATGCGGTAAAGATTTGAAACGGTTCATTGTATCTATTTTTTTATTTTATTAGTAAGAGAGGAAGTCTCAAAAGCACACCATCCGATAGCTATCGAGAATCGGGACAGTGTGCTTTTGAGACAACTCCTTTTTCAAGTAAATTTTAATAAATCACAACACAATCTTTATTACCTGTTCAACTGTTTTTACAATTATCATGCCACGCGCCGCTACGGCGATTTCGTTTATGCCTTCGAGGGCTGTTTTGCTCGCGAGCAACTGAC
>JAISXQ010000258.1 GCA_031270425.1 Prevotellaceae bacterium
GAGTCCGTTTAAATTTTACGATTTAATTTTCTCCTCAGCAGCTATAACAAAGGAATAAAATTATTACTTTTGCCTGAATTTTGTTGAGTGCGGAAATAACCGCAGGATAAAATTCAGAAATTACAGCATACTTATCATAAAAAAACAACACGAACTACTTATGTACAAGTCATTTCAAACGCACTTATCGGAGCAGTTATCCGAAATCCGCAACAACGGACTTTATAAAAACGAACGGATCATCACTTCGCCTCAAAACGCCGTAATCCGGGTTGCAGGCGGGAAAGAAGTTATCAATTTTTGCGCCAACAATTATCTGGGACTTTCAAACCATCCGGCTCTGAAAAAAGCGGCAACACAAATTCTGGACGAAAGAGGCTACGGAATGTCTTCCGTGCGCTTTATTTGCGGCACGCAGGATTTGCATAAAACCTTGGAAAAAACCATTTCGGATTATTTCGGAACGGAAGATACTATTTTGTACGCGGCTTGTTTCGACGCCAACGGCGGTGTTTTTGAACCCTTATTATCGGAAGAGGACGCTATTATTTCCGACGCGCTCAATCACGCTTCCATTATCGACGGCGTTCGCTTGTGCAAAGCGCAACGCTACCGCTACGCCAACGCCGATATGGAAGATTTGGAAGAACAGTTGAAAAAAGCGCAGGCGCAACGTTTCCGCCTCATTGTTACCGACGGGGTTTTTTCCATGGACGGCAATGTGGCTCCGTTAGATAAAATCCATGCGTTGGCGGAAAAATACAACGCCATGATTCTGGTTGACGAATCGCACTCGGCAGGCGTGGTCGGAAAAACAGGCGGCGGCGTTACCGAAATTTACGACTTGCGCGGGGAGATAGAAATTATTACCGGAACGCTCGGTAAGGCATTCGGTGGCGCTATCGGCGGATTTACCACAGGCAGGAAAGAAATTATCGACCTGCTCCGCCAGCGTTCGCGTCCCTATTTGTTTTCAAATTCCATACCGCCAATGGTCGCTGCCGCGGGGATAAAAGCGTTCGAGATACTGAAAGAGGACAATTCGTTGCAGGATAAACTCCACTCAAACACAGATTACTTTATCAGCCAAATGAAAGCCGCCGGATTCGATATAAAACCGACGCAATCGGCAATATGCGCCGTGATGCTGTATGACGCAAAACTCTCGCAGGATGTCGCCGCCCGCTTGTCGGACGAAGGCATTTATGTAACCGGCTTCTACTATCCCGTTGTGCCGAAAGGACAGGCGCGGATTAGAGTACAGCTTTCGGCTGCCCACCAAACCGCACATTTAGACAAGTGCATCGAAGCATTTATCAAGGTAGGTAAAGAGTTTGGAGTGATATAATTTCAAGTTTCTCCCGATAGCTATCGGGATTCAAAATTTCAAGTTTCAAGATTCTCCCGTCCCGATAGCTATCGGGAATCGGGATTCGGATACGTTTTATTCTTGAAATTTTAAAATAAAAAACAAATAAAACACCCATGACCAAAAAATCTTAGGCACACAAAAGAACGATTAAAACGTCTTGTATCTTTATTCTTTGTTCTTGTGTCTTGTGTCTTGGTTCTTGGTTCTTGGTTCTAATTTTAAACAAATAAAACACCCATGACCAAAAAATCTTAGGCACACAAAAGAACAATTAAAACGTCTTGTATCTTTATTCTTTATTCTTTGTTCTTGTATCTTTGTTCTTGTGTCTTGGTTCTTGGTTCTAATTTTAAACACATGAAAGCTTTACTAAAACTTCGTCCCGAAAAGGGACTTTGGATGGAAAATGTTCCCGTCCCGCAAGTCGGCGTTAACGATGTACTTATCAAAATAAAAAAGACCGCCATTTGCGGCACGGATTTGCATATTTACGAATGGGATGCGTGGTCGGCGGCTACCATTAAAACGCCCATGACGATTGGACATGAATATGTGGGCGAAATTGCGGATATGGGCAGCGGCGTACGCAACCTGAAAATAGGCGACCGCGTTACCGGCGAAGGACATATTGCCTGCGGGCATTGTCGCAACTGCCGCCGCGGGAAACTGCACGTTTGCGAAAATATCGTAGGCGTGGGCGTAAACCGCGATGGCGCTTTTGCGGAATACCTCTGCATCCCCGAAAGCAACGTAGTTAAGCTCGACGACCGCATCCCCGACGAAATTGCCTCTATTATGGACCCTTTCGGCAATGCCACGCACACTGCGCTTTCCTTTCCGCTTATCGGCGAGGATGTGCTGATTACCGGCGCGGGACTGATTGGCTCTATGGCAACAGCTATCGCGCGTTTTGCAGGAGCGCGGCACATTGTAGCCAGCGATTTGAGCGATTACCGGTTGGATATTGCTAAGAAAATGGGCGCAACGCTTACTGTCAATCCGAAAAAAGGGGAAAGCATCCGGCAGGCGATGAAAGACCTTAACATGCGCGGCTTCGATATTGGATTGGAAATGTCAGGCTCGCCCAAAGCCTTCAATGAAATGCTTGAAACAATGTACAACGGATCGAAAATTTCGCTGCTTGGCATTCAACCCAACGGCACGGGCATCGATTGGGACAAGGTAATTTTCAAAGCCCTGACGCTAAAAGGCATTTACGGACGCGAAATGTGGGAAAC
>JAISXQ010000261.1 GCA_031270425.1 Prevotellaceae bacterium
AAATAAAGCATCTGAACTTTGATTTTGAATGATTTTTTAGAACGCAGATGACATGGATCAATAAATAAATTTTCGGAATATAAAAAAAATATGAACGCTCTAACTAAAACCAACTTCCATTTCGATGGACAAACCAACGTATATCACGGTAAAGTACGCGATGTTTACACCGTAAAAAACGACCTGCTCGTTATGATTGCCACCGACCGGATTTCGGCTTTCGACGTAGTGCTTCCCAAAGGTATTCCCTACAAGGGACAAATGCTGAACCAGATTGCCGCGAAGTTTTTGGACGCTACCGCCGATATTGTTCCCAATTGGAAATTGGCAACTCCCGACCCGATGGTAACTGTTGGGCTTCGTTGCGAAGGCTTTCCGGTGGAAATGATTGTGCGCGGCTACCTCTGCGGAAGCGCGTGGCGGGCCTACAAAAGCGGTGTACGCGAAATTTGCGGCGTGCCTATTCCCGACGGTATGCGCGAAAACCAACGTTTCGCCCAAGCGATTGTAACGCCCACCACCAAAGCCGAACAGGGATGGCACGACGAAGATATTTCGAAAGAAGAAATTCTGAAACAGGGATTGGTTTCGCCCGAAGATTACGAGTTGCTGGAGAAATACACGCTCGCCTTATTCCAACGCGGAACGGAAATCGCCGCCAAACGCGGGCTGATACTTGTTGATACAAAATATGAATTCGGCAAGCGCGACGGCAAAATCTACCTGATAGACGAAATCCATACGCCCGATTCGTCGCGCTATTTCTATGCCGACGGCTACGAAGCACGCTTCAAAAAAGGCGAAGCGCAAAAGCAACTTTCAAAAGAATTTGTGCGCGAATGGTTGATGGACAACGGCTTTCAGGGAAAAGCGGGACAGCAGGTTCCCGAAATGACGGAAGAAATCGTAACCGGCATCAGCGAACGTTACATCGAATTGTTTGAAAACATTACCGGAGAAATCTTTGAGAAAGCAAGCGTCGAAAATATCGAGAAACGAATAGAGCAAAACGTGAAAACGTATTTGACTGACTTATAAAGACCGGAAATGATTCTTGTCCTTCTTCACGAAATAGCAAAAACCGGTGAGTCCATTGTGCAAAGCGCGGTGGACTTGTCGCTTAAACTGAGAAAAAAAATTGGTATTTTATATTTTGTCGATTCGGAAAATAAGACAGAAGAAACAAAAGAGGAAATCAAAAAGACTTTTTCGTTGGACGAAGCCGGTATTTTTGTACAAACAGGAAAGTTGGCTGATTTATCCGTTTTCTGCGAAAGCAAGGAAGCATCCTTCCTTCTGATGCAATTGACGGAAAACAAAACAAGGGAAATACAAGCTCAGCTCAATGCCTGCCGGAGTTTGCGCATTCCCTATATTCTTTTTAAGAAATCTTTTGGGGAACTTGCTTTAAATAAAGTTCTTGTTCCCGTTACTTTTTTGGAAGAAGAAGTCGAAAAAGCGCAGTTCGCTTCGGCTTTCGGACGGTTTTACGGCTCGGAAATAACGCTGTTGCAGGCAAACGATTACGGTTCAAAAGCAGCTGTTACTGTTGAAAAGATGAAAAATCTATTTGAGAAATTCAACTTGAATTATAAAATTGAAAAAGCCAAAACAGACAGTTTCAAATTGGAAGGCGAAGCCGTACAAAAGGCTGAGAAAGAACATTTTGGAATTGTACTGCTTTCCGCTTCGCGCGAATACGGCTTGGATGATATTTTCTTTGGACCGAAAGAACGGAAATTGGTAAAAGATTCGCCGTTTCCGATTTTGTTGGTTAATCCGCGGGGCGATTTGTACGCTTTGTGCGATTGAATACGCATCCGCATTCTTAAAAACGCAAAAAAAGAGCTACCTTTGCGTAGTTTTTTTATGGAAGTAACTTAAACTTTTATCAATTTAAGGATAAAAAACCGCAGAGAACAAAAAAATAATGATAAAAAAGTGGACTTTATTTGCATTACTTGCCGTTTCGCTCGTTTCGTGCGGAGCTAAAAAAGCGCAACAGGAAATGACTCCGACCGGGACGGATAGCATTAAGATAAGAACTGTTCCCGATACAAATGTTGTTATCGTCGACACGATATGTAACGACTCTGCGCTATAAACTATAAACTGAAACTCAAAACTATAAACTGTAAACTATAAACTTTATATATGTTACGTATAGCTATACAAACCAAAGGAAGGCTTCACGAAGATACCATGTCCCTACTCGCCGAATCGGGGATAAAACTCGACGCCGGAAAACGTTTACTTTTAATTCCTTCGCGCAATTTTCCTATCGAAATACTTTTCCTTCGCGACGACGACATTCCACAATCGGTTGCCGGCGGCGTTGCCGATGTTGGAATTGTGGGCGAAAACGAATTTACCGAGAAGAAAAAAAGCGTAAGACTTGTTAAACGGTTGGGATTCAGCAAGTGTCGGCTTTCACTGGCTATTCCCAAAGCGGAAAGTTATAACGGTAATTCGTGGTTCAACGGGAAAGTAATAGCGACTTCCTACCCCGAAATATTGAGGGATTATTTGAAATCGAACAACCTAAAATCCGACATACACGTTATAACAGGCTCGGTGGAAATTGCGCCGGGAATTGGTCTGGCAGACGCTATTTTCGATATTGTAAGTTCGGGCGGCACATTGGTAGCCAACCACTTAAAAGAAGTGGAAGTGGTAATGAAGTCGGAAGCCGTACTGATTGCCAACCCTGATTTAACGGAAGAAAAACAAGCTATTTTGGACGAACTGCTGTTCCGCATCGAAACGGTGCAGATGGCTGAGGATAAAAAGTATGTGCTGATGAACGTTCCCGCCGAAAACCTCGAACAAATCATAGCCGAATTGCCCGGAATGAGAAGCCCGACCGTTATGCCTCTGGCAAAAGAAGGCTGGTTTTCGCTGCACGTAGTAATCGAAGAAAAACGTTTTTGGGATATTATCGGAAAACTGAAAACGCTCGGAGCCGAAGGAATTTTAGCGATACCCATTGAGAAAATGATTGTATAAAGCCCCCTATTATTAAACTAATTTAACTGACGGCTTCTGCTTTTACATTGTTGTTAAAACTAAAAAACGCCATCTTTGCAAATTAAATATTATCGTCGGATTTAATCCTGATTCTTCCATGCAGATATATAAAAACAAACTTGTTCTACCGGTCGTTGCACTGCTTTTAGCGACGGCATTTTCTTTCGGACAGAACAATACGAATTCGCCCTATACGCGTTTCGGTTTCGGACAGATAAGTAACAACAATTCGGGCGAACAGCGCGGCATGGGAGGCGTTTCCCTTGGTTTACGCTCGCCTTCGGTTATCAACACAGCCAATCCGGCTTCTTACAGTGCAGTGGACAGCTTGTCTTTTATGTTCGATGTAGGATTGTCGTCGCTGGCGTCCTTATTTTCCGATGCGTCGGGAAAAAAATCGACCTTTAACGGGAATCTGGAATTTATTACCCTGCAATTTCCCATTGGAAAATGGCTCGGAGCAAGCGCCGGACTACTCCCCTACTCCTATTCGGGATACGATTTTTATAATAAGGACGAAGGCGTTCAATTGGATCCAAGCCTGCCGGGCGATACAACCAGCGTAACGCGCAGCTATTACGGTCAAGGAGGAATTTCGCAGGTTTACGCGGGCTTGTCGTTCAACCTGTTCAATCATGTATCCTTAGGAGTTAACGCTTATTATATGTTCGGGAACTCCGTCAACGCGCGAAGCATCTTATTTTCGCACGACAACTCTTTCAGTTATCAGGAAAACCGCATCAATGTAAGCGATTTCCGTTTCAGGTACGGAATGCAGTTTTTTAACACCTTCGCCAAGAAACACACCGTCAATTTAGGGGTGATTTTTGAACCGAAAAAGGCATTGAATGCGAAAACAGTATCCATAACGGGCGGTGTGCTGACGGATACCGTTACATCAACGGCGAATCAGTTCGACCTGCCTGTACATTACGGAGCGGGATTGGCTTACACCTACGATAAGCGTTTCACGGTAGGCATAGATTACACGATGCAGGGCTGGAAAGACGCTAAATTTTTCGGGAAAAGCGATACGCTCGCCAACTGCTCGAAAATCGCAGTGGGAATGGAATACATCCCCGACCCTGCCGGACGTAAGTTTTTTGAGCAGATACGTTATCGCGCCGGATTGAACCTCAGCGATTCCTACTATTATATTAAAGGTACAACGCTCCCGAAAAATATCGGAATTACATTAGGACTCGGCATTCCCCTGCCGCAAGCGAAAACGATATTGAACGCATCGGTAGAATACGGAAAAATCGGCAGCAACAACCTGATGAACGAAAATTATTTCAAAATAACATTCAGCGCAACGATTAACGAACATTGGTTCTTTAAACGGAAACTTTGAAAAGTTTATAGTTCGGAGTTTATAGTTTATAGTCAGGAGTTTATAGTTTATAGTTTATAGTTTATAGTCAGGAGTTTATAGTCTTTGTCCATTACATATCAAGCAATTGAAAAATAATTCAGCTACCAAAACATAGTTAACTTAACAATCGTGTTTTTATCTTTTTTTTAAGCACACATAGCTGTAAAATAGTTGGCTACGCTAAATAGTTTTACCCCTCTGAGCATAACTCCAAACTCCAAACTGTAAACTCCAAACTATAAACTATAAACTATAAACTGTCTTGAAATCTGAAATTTTTATCATAATCATTGGCGCTTTCATTTTGCAACTCGGCTGCAAAAGCGAAACGAAGGAGGTAATAGCCGCTGTCGAAGACCGCACCGCCATGCCGAAACTGCACGCGACCGATATTACGACCGTCGTTTCCGACTCGGGAATTACCCGCTACCGAATATCGGCTCCTGTTTGGAACATGTACGACAAAGCCGCCCAGCCTTACTGGGAGTTTCCGCAGGGTATCCATTTCGAACGTTTCGACTCCCTCCTGTCGGTCGATGCGAACATACACAGCAATTACGCCCACTACAACGAACGCGACCAGATATGGACGCTGCAAGGTCAG
>JAISXQ010000265.1 GCA_031270425.1 Prevotellaceae bacterium
ATCTCTTTCAGGTCAAAAGCATCTTGGAAAGCACAAGCGCCGATAGAAACGACAGTGTTTGGCAAATTAACGTGTTCTACCGTACTTGCTGCAAAGGCGCGGTTTCCGACAGCGGTAACCGTGTAAGTCGTGCTTAAGTGGGTTACAACATCAGGACCAGTAACCGTACCGGTGTAATCCTGTCCTGAGAGATTTTGGCAGACAGCCACTTCGTCGCCTGATGCAAGAACTTTGTACCAAATGCCGCCTTCCTCCCAGTCGGCGGGGGTTTGGGCTTTTGCCGTGCCTGCCAGGAGGCAAAGGCATAAAACTGTAAAAACTAAAGATATAATCTTTTTCATGATGTAAGGAATATTTAAATGTTAAAAAATGAGTAATTATTTTATAATTTTTTGCAAATGTAGGCAGAGTTTGCAAATTTCGTTGATTTTCTATTGATTTTTGCCAAAATACACATTTTTTTAATCAATTTGGCGGGTGTTTATTTAAAAGCTGTTCCGGCGGGAAATGCAGACACACAAGCGCCTGTGCTGTTATGCGGGCCTGGGTTTTTCTATCGCTGTAGAATGGCGGTATTTCAAGGGGGTAAGTTCGAAGTATTTCTTGAATAAAGAGTTAAAGTGTTCTGTGGATTTATAGCCAAGCATAAAAGAGATTTCTTTCACGCTGTAAGAGCTTTCAATGAGCAACTGTTTGGCTTTATGCAATTTAAGCAGCTGAAAGTATTTAGCCGGGGCGAAACCGGTATAATTTTTAAATGTTTTCCGAAAATTTGAATAGCTGACGCACAGTTTGCCAGCCAACTCTTCGGGGTCGATTTCCTTAAAAACATTTTCGTTCATGACGATTTTAGCCTGCTCAATTTTGTTGTTGATAATATTTGCGTTGCCGTTCTTTGAAATAGAGAGAATCATGCCAATCATGTACAGCACAATGCCTCCCAGTTGCTGCTGCGATGCCATTCGGTCGGCTTCGGCAATTTCCAAAGCGCGTGAAAAGAGCGAAACCAGTTCTTCGTTCAGTCCCAGGTTGAGCAGTGGTTTTTCTTTGAAAAGAAAGCCGTTTTTCACAATATTATCTGCCACTTGACCTTCAAATCCTATGTAATAACCGTTCCAGCCGGTTTCGGGCAGCGGATAGAAGGTGTGCCACTGTCCGGGAAAAAGTATAATGAGCGAGCTTTTGTTTATTTCTTTTCGCGGCATGTTTTCGGAAGCGAAGGCGCCTTTGCCTTTGGTGATATATATTAACTGATATTCGTGTAAAATGCGTCCCTTTTTTGCATTGAAAAAATAGCCGTAGGGATGGTCTTTCAACGGATAGGGAGAGTTTGGCGGAATGCGTTCAAACCCTACGGTATTCACCCATAAGCCGAATTTTTTATCCGTATCGTTCGGGATAAGATATTTAAACCTCGTTTCCAAATCATTATATTGTTTCGACATAAATGTAAATTTTTAATTAATTGCGAAATAATGATGCAAATTTATACATTTTCCGGACAATTACCCGAAAAACGGGAAAAAATTAATGTTTGCCGTTTCAAAAACAATGATAATTCCGGCTAAGTAATGCGAAATAAACAGAATACGGGAGTTAATAGAGCGCTGCTCCGACCGGGCCTGAGCCGTTTGTCCCGCCGGGACATCGGAAAAACTGTTATATCCTGTTTATTTCGCATCACTGTGGCGACAAAGATAGGCAAAAAAGTAAAAACCATCCAAAAACGGAACCGGACGGGGGTGAATTTCAAATTGTTGCCTTAAATCTCCTGTCATGCGACAATTTGAAAAAATTATGTGATTATTAATGTTTTTTAACTGAAATGATTTGGAGCGGAACACAGAATGCGCCCATCGGACGGAAGCATTTTGACTCCGCCGGTTTTCAGTTCTAAGGATTTTCGGTTAATTTTTTTTTGAGTTCTGAAATAATACAGTATCTTTGCCGTGCAAAACATAACTATAAAAAAACTCATAAAAGGACAATTAACGTATGAAAACGGTCAATATTTTATTTCTATTTTGCTTTTTAGCGCTTACTGTTACAGCTCAGGAAACAAAAAAAACAGCTGCCGCGTGGTTTGAAGACGCCCGCTTCGGTATGTTTGTTCATTTCGGGCCTTATTCCGTGTTGGGCGCCGGCGAATGGATTATGGACACCTGGCCCATAACAAAAAACGAATATGCACCCCTGCAACAGATTTTCAACCCGCAGGCGTTTGACGCCGCAACGTGGGTAAAAACCGCCAAAGACGGCGGAATGAAGTACATTGTCGTAACTTCGCGCCACCACGACGGTTTCAGTTTGTGGGACACGCAACAGAGCGAATGGAAAATCACCAGCACGCCCTACGGCAAAGATATTTTGAAACAACTTGCGGACGAATGCCGGAAACAGGATATAAAACTCGGTCTTTACTACTCGCTGCTCGACTGGAACCGGGAAGATTACCAGTGGACGACAGGACGCACCGGACACAAAGCGGGACGCGACAGCACGAAAGTAAACTGGAATTCATATATTGCATTTATGAAAGCGCAACTTACCGAACTGCTGACCGATTACGGCGAAATCGCCATTATCTGGTTTGACGGACACTGGGACCAGACCGCCGAAGATAACCGTACCTCGCACGACACGAAAGCCGGCTGGCATTACGACGAGATTTATTCGCTGATTCACCGGCTCCAGCCCCATTGCCTGATTGCCAACAATCACCACTTGCCGCCAATCGCAGGCGAAGATTATCAGGTTTTTG
>JAISXQ010000269.1 GCA_031270425.1 Prevotellaceae bacterium
CTCGAAAGGACTTAACACGATTTTCAACGCCGAATACTCTTCCAGCGAGCGTATCTTGAACTTTCCGTTGTATTTGTCGTTCACTTTCCCGTAAATGCTTCTGAATGCCGCCGAATCGATATTTAATTCATAGTTTTTCTCGGCTTCCCATTTATAGTCGATGGCAAAGCGCATTTTAGTCGAATCCGTTTGCCGCCATTTCAAAGGCAGTTCTTTGAGTACGGTATCTATTTTCTGGCTTAATACGATTTTCGACATATCGACTTCCTCAACCGGCTCATTTACCCGCAACAATACCGGATTGTAAATTTCAAAAACGCCGGATATGTTGTTCGAGATACTTAGCGCGGGTGTTTTTTCCTGCCGGTTGCCGCGTGCGGCTGTTCTGGGACGGCGCATAATGACGTTGATGGTATCGGTCGTTTCCACAAGTTGGTATATCGAATCGCTTTTAAAGTAAGTCATCGCCATTGTCAGCGTGTCTTTTTGCCATACGAGCGAGTCGGTAGTCCAGTAGGTGAGCGAGTCCAGCGTGTTGTTTTTTTCTATGATGTATTTTCCTTCCCATTCAAAGTTGAGGGGCTGCAATTTGGGCAGCGAGTCGGCTTTCGTGCCGAAAAACAGCGAAAAATAATGCGCTTCCCTGCGTTCGCTTTTTACAAAATACTGGCGTTTTTTCGCTTCTTTAAAATAACGGAACAAAATATCGTCGGGCAAAAAGCGGCTTCCCATATAGGTACGTACGCTGTCCACCGTTACGGAATCTTTCCAAATGGTGTCGCGCATTTCTTCTATGCGGAAAGCGGGAGTTACAAGCGAATCGGTAAAGGCTAATCCTTCGCCCGGCTGAAAGTAGTAATCCCTGTTGAGGTCGCCCAGCGCGAAAATCTGATAAGTCCCTTCTTTTATATTGTCGATTTGAAAATACCCTTTTTCGTCCGTTCGTCCGATACGTAAAAAGGGCTTTTTTGTAAAGACGGAATCCTGCGTTTCGCTGTAAATACCCACCAGAATACCGGAAACAGGATTTAAATCTTCCGCGTTGATTACCGTTCCCGAAATACGCAGCGTGTCGATTTCCGTACCCGTCGAAAAGGCGAAAACATAGTTTTTCAACACGTTTTTTTCGTTCAAGTCCACAATGGCGTTGCCGAAATTGATGGAATAAGTCGTGTTAGGCATAAGTTCTTCCTCAAAAGTAACCGACAGGGTCTTTCCGTAGCCCGCTATCTGGGGCGGACGCTTTTGAGGAGGAGAAATAATAACATTGTCGGCTGCTTTTTCCAGCGAGATATTTTCGTCGAAAACGATTTGCACCTTTTTCCGTTCGTTGTTGACCGAACCGTTCGCCGGCGTTTCTTTCAGTACGCGGGGAGGCGTCTCGTCCTTTTTCCCGCCGGTGGGTCCCTGACCGCGGTTGGCACAGGCGCAGATAATGAAAATCAATATAAAAGGTATGAAAAAAGGGGATATTTTAACTTGATTCATGCTTGGCGTCTATTACAAACTACCGGCGAAATTAATGATAATTTTTGATTTCCGGCATTGTACGTTGCGCTTATTTAATGATATTTATTAATGAAAGTTGTATCAAAGGTTAATTTTGTAGTAATTTACCGGCTGATTTTGTATTTTTGCAAGGAACAATTGTATTCCGCATATCTAAACAACTAGTTTTTTAACCACAACAGTACATGATAAAAAAACGTAGCTCGTATTATTTCTCACATTGTATCATAATCCAAAATACGTAGAAACATGATTAGAAAAAACAAGCCCCAAACGCCGCATTCCCCTGAAACATTAGTCGTATTAACAGGAGCCGGAATGAGCGCCGAAAGCGGCATAAACACCTTCCGCGATGCGGGCGGACTTTGGGAAAAGCACCGCGTGGAAGACGTGGCAACGCCCCAAGCCTGGTTGCGGAATCCGGAATTGGCGCTTGATTTTTACAACCAACGCCGCAAACAGTTGCTCGATGTCGAACCGAACGAAGGACACCGGATTTTAGCTGAATTGGAGCAACTTTTCGATGTGCGGATTGTTACGCAGAACGTGGACAACCTGCACGAACGCGCCGGAAGTTCCCATGTTCTTCACCTGCACGGCGAACTGATGAAAGTCCGCTCTACCGGACCGGGCGCGGAAGTGTACGACCTTACGCCCGATAATTACGAAACCCGTTGGGGCGACAAATGCCCGAAGGGTTATCAATTGCGCCCGCATATCGTGTGGTTCGGCGAAGCTGTGCCGGAAATAGAAAATGCCATCGATATTGTTTTCGGAGCGGATATTCTGCTGATTATTGGCACATCGCTGCAAGTGTATCCCGCCGCCGGACTGATGAATTACGCGCCCGCCGGCTGTCCTGTTTACTATATCGACCCGCAGGGTGTGGATTACTTGCCGAAGCATATCCGCTATATCGCAAAAGGAGCTTCCGAAGGATTGAAAGAGTTTTTTACAGCGGTAAGCGGCAAGTAGCAAGCAGAATATAAACTTTAAATGCCAGCACGATAAAAACCTCAGAGGATTGCAAAAGCCTTTCCTTTTGGGGAAAAGGCTGGGACTGATAAAATATAAACTTATGAAATTCCCTCAAAAATTAGAACCCTACAAAGGCGTTATTTATTTTATACTTATTTTGCTGTTGTCGCACTTCTTCTGGAAAATAGTTGTCCGGGGCGATGAGTCCGACTCGAACGTCATGTTTTTCGGATTGGATATTTCTGCGCCTTTTGTCTGGTTGTCGCAACACATAGCGTATCTGACGGCAAATATCCTGAATTTTTTCGGACAACATGTAAAGCTGGAAGCCTATAATATCATTCGTCATACCGAGGGACATGCGATACGGATTGTTTGGGCGTGTTCCGGACTGAAACAGGCTTATATTTTTTTCTGTATTATAGCGTTTTATCGCGGCTCGGGCTTGAAAAAACTTTGGTATATCCCGCTCGGGCTGATAGTCGTGTATCTGTTCAACCTGTTTCGTATCGTGTTTATCACCGGATTTATCAAGTATTACCCCAGTTCATTCGATTTCTTACACGAATATTTGTTTAAATATTTGTTTTACGGGGTAATATTCTTGATGTGGGTGTTGTGGGAAGAGAAATTCGCAGTGAAGAAAAATAAAAAAGCTGCGTCGGAGACCATTCACGAACATAAAAACTGAATACGATTATCCGCAATACGCGTCCCTTATAGCGGGAAGGACCTGAAAAAAATAAAATATCCCATCCCGATATATCGGGTTGAACAGGAACTTAAACTTTTCCAACGTTCGGAACGTTGGAAAAGTTTACCTTAAAAAAACAACTATTTCACAATCACTTTTTTCGATTTACCGCTTAATTGCACCACATACAAACCCGCCGGCAATACAAGGCTTTCGATTTCCCCTTTCGATATGAAGCGTTCTGCATATAACGCCCCCAAGAGCGTATAAACACTTAATTTACCGTCGACGTTGGCTTCTATGTTAATACCGTTTTTTGTGGAAGTTATACGGAATTTACCGTCGTCAATTCCGGTGGGATTCAATCCGGTTTGGACGTCTTCATATTCGTAGGCGCCTTTATCCGGTTGGTTGCGAAGCGTTCCCCGCGCATCATTTGCCGGAACGAACTCAACGCTTCCTCCTGCATTATAAGTACCAATTCCCGCATTTACCAACGGACTTGTCGCCTCAATGGGCAGATAAGGAACAATATTATCCGTGGTGGTAGATAATGTTGTTGTTATTTTTAAAGACGCAAG
>JAISXQ010000264.1 GCA_031270425.1 Prevotellaceae bacterium
ATACGGTTGCTCTGGAGTTTGAAACGACCGAACCGGTAAAAATGGTTTATACTGCCAATGGACGAGAACCGAAACTTAACTCCGAAGAATACAAAGAAGCTTTGATTTTTACGAAAACCACCACATTAAAAATACGGTCGGTTCTTCTGTCGGGAAAGATGAGCAAGGTACGCACAATACGAATAGAAAAACAAAAATATGCTCCGGAGCTTAAAGATACAAGCATTGAGCCCGGACTTCAAGCCGAATACTACAAAGGAATCATGCGGAAAGTAAGCGAATTGTCGGGCAGAACTCCGGATGAAACAGAGCGTATTTCGACGCCTCAGCAAGCAAAAAATCTGATTGGCAATTACAATGAATTTTCAGGAAACGACTTCTGTTCAACCGTACTTACCGGTTATATCAACATCCCCACCGACGGTGTGTATTATTTCAGCACGGACGCCGAGTTATGGATAAACAACGAGTTACTGATTTCTAACGAAGCGGATAATGATGGAACCGCCCGCAGATATTCGCGGAGCGATAAATCCGTTGCATTGTCGAAAGGTCTTCATCCGGTTAAAATTATCAGGATAGGCGGTGTGTTTGGCGGCTGGCCTGCGCAATGGCAACCGGTAACTGTTTCTATCCGCAGAGCGGACGAAGCGGTTTTCAAAGTAATGAACGCTACTTATTTTCAACCCTAAATCGAGACGAATATTGCATCCTCTTAGAGACAGTTGTATTCTTTATGATTCCGTAAAACAGAAGCAGCGAGGTCATCGGACATTAAGCGGATAATCAGTAGAAAAATCAACAAAAATCCCTTTGTATTTATCTTTTTTTTCTTATTTCTTGTTTTATAGCGTACAAAACTTTATTTTTGCACGTATAACCGTATATTGAGAATGGGACAAAAGACGTCGAAAACAAAATTAATGCTTATCGAAGTTGCACGGCAACTTTTTGCGAAGAAAGGCAAAAAGAATGTTACAATGAACGATATTGCCGAAGCTTCGAACAAAGGACGCCGGACATTATACACCTATTTCAAAAGCAAAGAAGATGTTTACAAGGCTGTTATCAACAATGAATTGAACCGCGTGCTCGAACGCCTTACTCTTGTATCGAAAGAAAAAGGAGATCCCGATGTAAAATTGACCAAACATATTTTAACCCATTTAAACGCTGTAAAAGAAGCTGTAACGAGAAACGGCTCCCTGCGTTCGGACTTTTTTATGGATATATATGAAGTCGAACGGGCGCGCCGTCCTATCGACGTAAAGGAGGTCGGCTTTATACGGGATATTCTGTCCGACGGCGTCGAAAAGCGTATTTTCAAACGTATGGACGTTAATTTATCCGCTATCATTATCCTGTATGCAATCAAAGGGCTTGAAGTTCCTTACATCAGGCAGAATATAAATTCCGAGTTTGAAAAAAACAAAGACAGCATTGTTGAGTTTGTGTTAAACGGAATTAAACGAACAAATTATTAAATCAAGATGGAAAAACAAATTAATATCGCCATCCAGATTCTACCGGTTTCAGCATCCAAGCATCCTTACGATTTAGTAGATGAGGCAATCGCCGTTATCGCCAATTCCGGTTTGAAATACAGGGTAACGCCTTTCGAAACGGTTATTGAAGGAGATTACGACCAGGCGATGGCTGTGGTAAAACAGGCTCAGGAAGCCTGCTACGAAGCCGGAGCCGACAGTTTGATGACTTACGTAAAGATACAATCTTCGAGAAACGACGTATTGATAGAAGATAAAATGGAGAAATACGATAAGTAACCGGAGTCCCATGATTAACGCATCAATCGTTTTATACAAACATTCGCCGGAAGAGATTGCTCCGTTAGTCGAAATCCTTTTACGGTCGGACAGGGTTGCAACGGTATTTTTAATTGACAATTCGCCTGTTAAGACCGTTGAATTTGAAACGCTTGGCGCACATTATATTTTTATTGGGAAAAACCTCGGATACGGTGCAGCCCACAACATTGCCCTCAGAGAAACGATTGATTCCGGCGTTGAATATCATCTTGTGCTAAACCCCGATATTGTATTGCAATCCGACGTCTTGGGCAAGATAGAGCATTTTATGAATGCGAACAAAAACGTCGGACTGCTAATGCCGAAAGTGCTTTCGCCCGACGATGAAATTCAATACCTTTGTAAACTGCTTCCTGCGCCGTCCGATTTGTTTTTCCGGAGGTTTTTGCCTCAAAAATGGACAAGGAAAAGCAGGGAGCGTTTCGAGTTGCGGAAATCGGGCTACAATAAAGTGATGGATGTTCCCTACCTTTCGGGCTGTTTTATGTTTTTGCGTACCGAAACCTTAAAAAGAGCAGGACTTTTCGACGAGCGTTTCTTTTTGTATCCCGAAGATATTGACCTGAGCAGACGCATACACAAGTGTTCCCGCACGGTTTTTTATCCCGAAGTTTCGGTTGTTCACCGGCACGGACAGGCTTCGTACAAAAACGTAAAAATGCTGTTTATCCATATCGTTAATATGGCAAAATATTTCTGTAAATGGGGATGGATATTCGACCGGGAACGGAAAGAGATAAATAAACAGATAGTAAAACAGTTTATAGTTTATAGTTTATAGTTTATAGTTTATAGTGTCTTGTCCTGAAATAGCTTGACAGATTTTGAGTAAATGACAAGACAAAAATGCAGAAAAAGAGTTATCGGTACAGTGTTT
>JAISXQ010000013.1 GCA_031270425.1 Prevotellaceae bacterium
GTCGAAAAAGACGAAAATAGTGGAAATGCCATGTCGTTCGGCAATATCCATATATTGTTTCATCCGGTTTTTGAAACCGCTTTGGTCAATTTTCCACGTCAAATGATGGAGATAAACGCGCATACAATTCATTCCGAGACTTTCGGCAAGTCCCAATTCATAGTCAATCGTTACCGTATCAAAGGTTTCCGCCTGCCACATTTCGATCTGATTAATCGCGGTACTCGGAATAAAATCGCAACCGCGCAACCAGCCCCACTGCGCGTAATATTCCTTTGCTTTTTCTTCGCTCCATCGTTCACGCGGAGCCTTAGTACAGGAAATTCCCAATAAAACAATCAGGATTAAAACTAAATTTTGTGTTGTCTTCATAAATAAAATTGGATTTTTTAAAATTAATAATACAGATAATATTTTTTTGAAATCTTTTTGAAATTACCGGTTTCTTTGTACCAAAATTCTTTAATATCTTCAAAACGGTTGCGTTTTGCAAAGGTAAGGCGAACATAATCGCTTCCGCACACTTTGTCGAACATGGCGAAACGTTTCCTGTCGGCATTCTCGAAAACGGCGCGGTCGGGATACAGCGCGGCAATTTCCTGCATCACGTAAAACTGCACTTCGGAAAGCCCGACAATATTATAATTCGTAATATGTACTTGAACGCCTTGTACCTGCTTTCCCTGCAAAGCGGAGTAAAACGGCTTATAATAAACGGGACGAAAATATAACCCCGGCAAATTCAATCTATTTAAATTTTCCGCCAACTTTCCGGCGTCAATCCATTCGGCGGCAAAAGTCTCGAAAGGCAAGGGATAGCCCACGCCAATGGACAGGTAGCCGAGTTCGCCCAAAATGCCGCTTACGGGATAAAACAACGCCGTTATTGGATGCGGAATGTGCGGCGAAGACGAAATCCATTGCAATCCGGTGTCTTCGTAGCGCATTTTGCGTTTCCAGCCTTTCATCGCCACGATGTTCAATTTGCATTTTCCTTTCAGCATATTTTCGCCGTTGAGCAGCAGAGCCAATTCCCCGCAAGTCAAGCCGTACACGTAGGGAATGGGAAACCGGCTGACAAACGATGTGAAATTCTTTTCCACCAATCCGCCTTCCACTTTCAGTCCTCCGAGCGGGTTAGGGCGGTCGAACACTACAAATTCCACGTTGTTTTCCGCCGCCGCTTCCATCGCCAAACCCATTGTGCTGATGTAGGTAAACGACCGGCAACCAATATCCTGAATGTCATACACTAAAACATCAATGCCTTTTAGCATTTCAGGCGTTGCTTTCCGGTTTTTTCCGTGGAGCGAATACACTGGCAAGCCTGTTTTCGCATCTTTTCCGTCGGCAACAGCATCGCCGGCATATTCATTTCCGCGGACGCCGTGTTCGGGCGCGAAAAGCGCAACGAGTTCTACATTTTTTGCCTCGTACAAAATGTCGATGGTTGATTTCAAGTTATTATCAACGCCTGTCGGATTGGTAATTAATCCTACACGTTTTCCCTCCAAGATATTGAAATGTTTCGATTTCAAAACTTCAATACCGGTTTTTATTTCAATGTTTTGTCCGCTCAAACTAAATATTGAACAGCAAATAACCGCCGCCGCAACATATTTTAGTTTTTTCATTCTGTTAGCTCTTTTTTCTTTTTACCAAATTCTTTATCTATTTTCAAAAACGGAATCACAAGCAGCGTAGGAATGGCGGCAATCATTATCCAAACGAAGAAGTGGAAATATCCCATCATTTCCTGCAACCAGCCTGCAATCATTCCCGGAAGCATCATTCCCTGCGCCATAAAACCGGTGCAAATGGCGTAGTGCGCCGTTTTATGTTTGCCTTCCGAAAAATAAATCAGATAAAGCATATAAGCCGTAAATCCGAAACCGTAGCCAAACTGTTCGATTGCCACCGCCGCGTTTATCAAAATGAAATTGACCGGCATCGCCCACGCCAAATATAGGTAAGCCAGATGCGGAAAGGTGATGCAAAGCGCCATAATCCAAATCCAGAATTTCAAACCGCGCCGCGAAGCAGCTATTCCGCCGATAATTCCGCCGAGCGTCAACGCTATCACGCCCACCGTACCGTAAATTATGCCCACCTGTTCGGTCGAAAGCCCCAATCCGCCTATTTCGCGACTGTCGAGCAGGAAGGGCGACGCCATTTTTACCAGCATTGCCTCACCTAAACGGTACAGCAGCATAAAAGCTATTGCAATAACAATGCCTTTCTTCTGGAAAAACGACGCAAAAGTTTCGCCAAATTCTTTCATGACTTTTTGAGCGGTTTTTGCTCCTTCCCTGTTTTCGCTTTCGGGGCGCGGCAGCACAAAGCGATGATACACAAAAAACACAAGAAATAAACCGGCTAATACAAAGAAGGTTATGCACCACGAGAGGCGAATGTTTCCGGTTGTGCGTTCCAAAAAACCGGCTAAAATAATGAGTAGTCCCTGCCCCGAAATCATTGCCAAACGGTAGAAAGTGCTGCGGATTCCCACGAAAAACGACTGCTGCGAACTGTCGAGCGCGAGCATGTAAAATCCGTCGGCGGCGATGTCGTGCGTAGCCGAACTGAACGCCAGCAGCCAGAAAAACGCGAGCGTTCCCTGAAAGAAAAACGGCAAAGGCAGCAGAAAAGCGACGCCCGCCAATCCCGCGCCAATCAGCAGCTGCATTGTAACAATCCACCAGCGTTTGGTTTTGATAATGTCCACGAAAGGACTCCAAAACGGCTTGATAACCCAGGGCAAATACAGCCAGCTTGTGTAAAGCGCGATGTCGGTGTTTGAAATTTCGAGGCGTTTATACATAATAACCGAAATAGTCATTGCCGCCACGTAAGGAATACCTTCGGCAAAGTAAAGCGTTGGTATCCACGCCCAAGGGTTAGCTCTTTTCGAGCCAGGTGAACCGCGATAAACTTTTCCTTTTTTAATCTGTTTCATGTTTTATTTTTTGAAGCCCCCTTAGGGGAAACAACGTTCGGCGTAAGCCAATTAGGAGGCTGTTTTTAATATATTTT
>JAISXQ010000266.1 GCA_031270425.1 Prevotellaceae bacterium
CTGTTATTCCTTTAACCCCTGATGAGTATAATCTTCTAATGTCGATATTTCACGATGTATAATTCACGGAAGGTCGAAGAAAAAAGTCAAGAAAAACCCCGCTCCCCCTCGTTTGTAACGAGGGGTTTATTGGTTTTATGTTTGTAACATCGTATTATCGTTAAAAAAACGACCGACCAATAACTCCTCGTCAGAGACGAGGAGTAGTGGTTCATGCCGACCGTAAGCCGCTGTTTTAATTCATTTCAAACGACGAAGCAATCCCGACTGACTGAACAACCTTAGAGGGATTGCCCGCGCATTTTATTTTTGAAGCCCCTACGGCTTTAACGTCGATGCTTTCGGATGCATATATTTCGGCGTCGCTTGCTCCGCTCAACGAAATAAACACATCCGGCGCTTTCAACTCCTTTGCCGAAATTTTGGACGCTCCCGCGGCGTTGATTTTTAAGATATTTGCCCTGCCTTCCAAATCTATTTTCGAGGCTCCTTTCAAATCCATGTCAATCGTTCCCGCAACGTCGGTTTCCAAATCAGCCTTAGCAGCTCCGTACAGCGTTATTTTTAAATCAGCCGGCGTTCCGAGCCTGCTCAATGTTTTAACATCGCAGGCTCCCTGCGCTACAATGCTACTGATGCTATCGACCGTAACATTCAGAACAACCGGCTTTTTTAACGAAATCGCCGTCGAAGAAATATGCAGCACGCCTTCTTTTACTTCCGTTGTTATCTTCGGCAACAGTTCGGCGTAGGTGGAAATCAACACTTCCCGGACGCTGTCCTGCTTTAATTTCAGCTCTATATTACCCGAAACGTGAATAGCGTGAAAGGGCTTGCAAGTGCGGAGTTCGTCGGCAAGATTCCCGCCATTACACGAAATTTCCCAAGATTCGCCGTTAAGATTTTTAAAATCGACTATAATCTTGCTGCTTACGCTTACCAGCATAAACAAACCGGCAAGCCAAAGCAACAAAACGACCAAAAAAGCGCTTCCGGAAGTATTTCCTTTTCCCGAAACCAATTTTACAATACAATATACGATAGAAAAAACCGGACAGCCCACAACCAGCAACAGGGAAACAAACAACAGCGCCGGCTTTTCGGGAGAAGACAGGAAACAGTCCGCCGCAAACGGATGAAACAGCCCCTGAACAAATCCGGGGTTGAAAATCAGCAACACAAGCGCGACAAACAAACTTGCCACAACAATAAAACCGGCAAAAGACAATACGGCGGCAAGAAATCCTCCGAAAATTTTTAAAACGGTAGCGGCAATTTTTACGATGCGGTCGCCGATGCTTTTGGTCGATTGTTTAAAATTATCGCTTTCAATGTAATTTTTAAAATTATTGAACTCGGATTTTATATTCTCGACGGTAACTTCTTCGCCCTGCATTTCCAAACGCTGCGAAGCGCTGCGTGCCTGAGGAGCTATTATCCACAGCAGGATATAAGTAACGGCAATAAGCAGCCATCCGCCGCCAAATAGCGTAAATATAAAGAACATAAGAGCCAATATGACGCGCACGACGGTAACATCCAGGTTCAGATAAGCGGCAAGCCCGCCTCCCACCCCGCCTAAAATGGCATTTTCGGGGTCGCGGTAAAAACGGCGCGAACGCTTATCCTTTTTTTTCGATTGCTCCCCGTTCCCTCCGTCGTCTGCCGGAGCATTTTCGGAATCGCCGTCCACAAACTGGCTCGGATTTCCGAGTATGCCCATGATTTCCTGCACATCGGCGATATTGATAACATGCTTGCTTTTACTGAGCCGTTCGCCGAACAGCTCGGCAATACGCGCTTCAATATCGTTCATAATCTCGTCTCTTTCAGGGTCGGAAGCAAAATGAGCGGTAATATCGTTCAGATAGTTTTTAAGTAAATCGTAGGCGTCGTCGTCTATCGTAAAAACGATGTTGTTTAAATTGACGGTTATTGTTTTTTTCATACCCTCATTGTTTATTTTTTATTTTATTCAGCGATCCGGCTATTTCTTCCCAGGCTTTTTCCAATTCTACCAAAAATTCTTCGCCTTTGGGAGTCATCTCGTAATACTTGCGGGGAGGTCCCTGTGTGGATTCTTCCCAACGATAGTTGAGCAGTTGCATATTTTTCAATCGCGTCAACAGCGGATACAGCGTCCCCTCGACTATTATCAGCTTCGCTTCTTTTAACTCCGCTATAATATCCGGGGCATAAGCCGGTTTCTTTTTCAGAATAAGTAAAATAAAATATTCCAAAAAACCTTTCCGCATTTGGGATTTTATATTATCTACATTCATAGTAGAAGCCAATTAGGGGGCTTGATACAATTCCAGAATCATGCTTCTGAAAACATATTCGTATTTAGCCTGCGTTTTTTCCGAAAGGGCTTGCGCCAGGTTATTTTTCGCTTGAAAAAGTTCGTACTGCGTAGCCCGTCCTGAGTTATATTTTTGATTGGCAAAGCGGAAAGCTTCCTGAGCCGCTTTCTCCGATTTTCCGGCGGAAGCCCAACGGGTTTGCGCAGCCAACGCATTTTGATAAGCCTGCTGAACGGTCTTACGCAACGCTATTTTAGTGTTTTCCATCTCCAATTTGCTGTTTTCTACTTCAAGACGCGCTGAACGGACGCGGTTTTTCGTTTCAAATTTATTGAAAATCGGTATTCTCAGGGTAAAACCCAGCGAAGTACTCATATTATCGGACAACTGCGTGGAAAAATCATTCGGCGTAAGGTCGTAGTATCCTGTCGAAACGTCGGCTCCAAAACTCAAAACCGGATAGTAAGCCGAACGGGCAATGTCCACATTTTTTTCCGAGCTTTGCAGCTTGTATTCCGAACTTTTAATTTCGGGACGGGTAACGAGGGCATTACCGTAAACCGTTTCGGGCGACAACAAGGCTGTTTCCACATCCATCAGATGTTCGGGTACGGCAACATCCATATTTCGGAAATCGTCTAATTCCAATATCTGCGCCAGGTCGAGCAGCGACAGCTTCAACGCATTCCCGGCTTGTACGCGGCTGAGTTCTTCTTTGGCTTCCTGAGCCAGTAATTCGTAGAGTTCGCCCTCTGCCATGCGTCCGTTTTCGACCAGCAATTTGCGCTCGTTAATACTTTCTTTCGTCAAAGCGAGCTGGTCTTCAGCCAGCAGCAACAGTTCCTTATTCATCAACACCTGTAAAAACGCAGTCGAAACACTCAACACAATATCTTCTTTTATCTTTTTCAAATCGGCTTCGGAAGCATATAAATCGGCTTTTTTTGCGTCGATATTATGTTTCATCCGTAAACCGTCGAACAAAGTAATACTGCTCGAAACGTTGAAAGACGTGCGCGAAGAATTGGGCGAACGTTGCAAGGTATTGTCCGAAGCCGGCGCAAGTCCGAACGCAAAACTCTGCCCTGCGTTTGCATTCAAATTCGGAAGCAAATCCATACGCGCCTGTTCATAGGCTATCGTGCGTGCTTCCTTCGCTATATGTTGCTGTTTTACATTCCGGTTGTTCGTCAAAGCCGTATCGATGCACTGCTCTAAGGTCCACATCTGCTGAGCATTTGCCCAAAGAGCAAAAAACAAAGAACAAAGAATAAAAACAATTTTAACTATTTTCTTTTCCATCGGTCTATAAACTATAAACAAAGACACTATAAACTGTAAACTATAAACTATAAACTGCAAAACTATTTCTTCTTGTCTTCTACTTTTTCCGCGCCTCGAATTTTTTCATTCAACGCCAGACCCTTCTTTATTTCGATTTTAATTCCGTCCGAAAGTCCGATCTGCACTTGCGTTTTTTCAAATTCCTGCGGTTCATTATTTTTTACCACGTAAACAAAAACCGAGTCCTTGCTAAACTCGACGCAACTTTCGGGAACAGTCAGCACGCTATCCCTTTTATCCAGCAAAATTTCGGCGTTGGCGCTGTATCCGGCGCGGATGTACAAGGTATCGGGAACGGTCAGCGCAGCTTTCATTTCAAACATAATGGCTCCCGCTTCCTCCACGCCTTTGGGCGAAACGTATTCCAGCAAAGCCGGCAGTTTTACTTCCTGCAATGCCCCGATAGTAATATCCATCGGCATACCCGTTTTTACGCGCCCTACTTCGGTTTCGTCCAGCTTACCTACGAAAAGCATATCGTTCATATTGGCTACGGTAGCAATGGTAGTTCCGTCGTTGAAGTTGTTCGACTGGATAACCGAATTTCCTGCCTTTATGGGAATATTGAGGATGGTTCCGTTGATGGTAGAACGCACCAGCGTATTGCTTGCCATGGATTTATCGCTCGAAACGCCGTCGCGCACCAGACTCAAATTCTCCTGAGCCGCTTTCAGTTCTTCCTTATCGCTGTTGTATTGCAGTTCTACTTTTTCAAAATTTTCTTTTGAAATAACGTTGTCGGCATAGAGTTTTTTCTCGCGCTCGTAGTTTTTTTTCGACTGTTCCAGAGATAATTGAGCCCTGTTGAGGCGCGATTCAGCCGAACTCAGGCTTACCATATCGGGAATTACCTTGATTTTGGCGATAATATCGCCCGCTTTTACTACGTCGCCCGCCTCTTTCAGCACTTCGGAAATGATGCCCGACATCTGCGGCTTAATCAAGATTTCGTTGCGGGGTTCCACCTTTCCGGTTGCCACGGTTCGTTTTTCGATAGTGCCGCGCGTTACCGTTTCGATATTGTACACGGTTACTTTCGGGCGCGACTTTTGATAGAGATACACAAAGGTCGTTACTATCAGTCCGGCTAATAATGCCCATAAAACGTACTTAAAAATTTTTTTCATAAAAGAATTAAAATGTGTTCAGTTAATTATGAATTATGTTCTAAAAATCTATGCTCTAAAAGTCTTTACTCTTCCCTTATTGCTTCAATCGGTTTAATATTCATCGCTCTTTTTGCCGGCAGATAACCCGCTATTATTCCCACTATTATCAACACGAATAATGCGCCTGCGGCAATTGTGAAATTTATTTGCGGGTCTTTGAAAAATTGGTCGCCGCTGCTGAGCGCTATTCCCGCCACGCGAAGCAACCACACGCCGGTTATCAGTCCGGCAATGCCGGCTATCATGGTCAGGATAATGCTTTCGCTCATAATTTGTGTAATGATGTTGCGCGGAGTCGCTCCCAACGCACGGCGGATTCCGATTTCTTTCGTGCGTTCGCGCACAGTAACAAGCATGATATTGCTCACCCCGATACCGCCGGTAAACAAGGTGCCCAATCCGACAAAAAATATCAAAAAACTGACGCCGAGACTCAGGTACAGAAACATGGTAAATTGGTCTTCCACATTCATCGACCATACGCCGGTTTGGTCGGTGGGCGAAATGTTATGCAATTGTTTCAGTTCGGCTTTTACCTTTTCTTCTACAACGCTTACTTTCACGCCCTGCTGAGCGGTTATCGCCAGAAAATGTACCCTGTTTCCCTGATTAAAGGCTTGCTGCAAAGTAGTGAAAGGAAGTACAACCGTTTCTTCCGTCGAACCGCCGATATTAATGTTCGAGTTTCCCTGAGCGACGCCTATCACCTGAAAATAAATACCGTTTATCCTTATATTATGACCTGCCGGATTTGTGCCCCTGTCAAAAAGTTCTTCGTAAACGCGCTTGCCGATAACGCAGACTTTGCGCTTTTCGCTAATATCAATATCGTTGATATAACGTCCGTAAATTATTTTATTACGGTCAATCAGGTTGTACGACGGATAATTTCCTTTGATGGAATAAGAGCCGTATCGTTCGCCGCGCATCACATTTTTGTCGGACTGCCCGCCGAAAAGTACCGGAGCGATGTATTGCATTTCGGGAATTTTCTTTATCAATACCGGAATATCTTCGTTTACAATGCTCCATCCCCGCCCCTTGCGAAAACCTTTGTAAGCCGTTGAAGTGCGACCGCTGGAAACAAAACAGGAATTTGTAGCAAAACCCTCTATCTGAGACATCATCCCGTTTTCCAAAGCCGAACCTGCGCCCACCATCGACGCCAGCATAAACATCCCCCAAAACACGCCAAAAGCGGTAAGTACGCTTCTCGATTTATTGTGCGTAATGGTTATCCATATCTCCTGCCACCAGTCCAAATCGAATAGAAAAAGCCCCTTCAACCATCCCAAAGGGGAGGCTATATAAGAATACAAGGTTTGAACGTTATTTTTTTTAATCATGTCTTTTCTTTGTCTGTCTTGATTCTTGATTCTTGGCTCTTGACTCTTTTTTACTATTCCTCCCTCATCGCCTCTATCGGTTTGATGCGCACCGCTCTCCGCGCCGGCATATAGCCCGCAATTATCCCCGATACGATTAAAACTCCCGTCGAAAAAAACACATAGCCCAATTCAACGCCCGGATTTTTAAAAACAGACATTCCCGAATCATCCTGCGCCGCATTTTGCTCCATCACAAAGTTGATGACTTCCACCATGCCCAAACCAAGCATCATGCCGATGTAACCGAAAATTACCGTAATAAGGATAGCCTCAACAACCACCGAAGTCAGAATCGACAAGGGCGGCGCTCCGACGGCTTTCCGTATGCCGAATTCGCGCGTGCGCTCCTTTACCGACACCAGCATAATGTTGCTTACGCCTACAATGCCTGCTATCAGCGTGAAAATCCCGATAATAGTTACAAAAATAGTAATGCCTCCGAAAATACGCATGGTTTCAATATAATTCCGTTGCGCGTTTTCTATCCATACCGCCTGCGGGTCTTTGGGGTCGAAACGCAAACTTTTCGCCATTGTATTGCGCAAGCGCTCATCGAATTGATTATTTGCTGTTTCGGTTTCCAAGCCTTGCAAGGTAAATGCAAGACTGTAAAACTTTTTATTGGGATTGTAAATCATTTGCGCCGCAGTAAAAGGAATATAAGCGTCGGGTCCTCCCCAACGCGCTTTTTTCGTGTTTACAC
>JAISXQ010000017.1 GCA_031270425.1 Prevotellaceae bacterium
GAATAAAAGGTAAAAAATGTTTCGAGGAAGCCGCCAATGATTAAAATAAACCAATTCATTGTACAATGGCTTGTTATAGGTGTCTGTTTTTGCAATATTTTGTTAAATTAAGGCTTTAAGCTCCACAGGCAACTCACTACATTGAAAGATTATCATTACTTTTGCCTTTGATTTTTTATCGGGCTGTATAAAATTAAAGTATGAAAAATGCGTTTATTTATTGATAAGCACATTTTTTTAAGTTATGATAGTAAGATCCATTGTTTTTTTTGTTTCAATCCTGTTTTCTTTTTTGTTTAGTCTGCCGGTTGCAGCCGGAAACGACTACCGTTCGGAAATAGGTCCTGTTGCCGGAAGTTCTTTGTATATTGGCGACGCCCGGATAGCGTATCCTCACAATGCCGAATTGACGTATGGATTGGTATTCCGTTATCGTTTCGATCAGCGTTTGGCGTTGAAGGCGGAATGGAATACGGCTAAAACCAGCGGAGGGTATTTTGACAATGCCGCCGGGATTGAGACGCATTTCAGAAACGATATAACGGCGTTGGATCTTTGCGGGGAGTTTAATTTTTTCAATTATGCCCAACGCCTGCCCCAGCGCACAGCTAAAAAATACGCTACGTATATCTTTGCAGGCGCGGGAATTATGGCTTATCCCTACGCTTCGGAACTTGCAATTCATCCCGCTGTTTCTTTCGGAGCCGGATTTAAGGTAAAATTGCTCGATCGCTTGAATCTGAATTTTCAATATGCCAATCGCTTGCTTTTGGCAGATAATATGGAAGGAGTTGACTTGTTGAACGACAACGCGCGGTTAAATGGCTCCAATTTTTTGAATAATGATTTACTGGCTTCATTTACAGTGGGGTTGACTTTCGACCTTTGGGTAAAAAATTGTAAATGTATAAAATGGAACCCCTAAGCCATAGAGGGGTATTTTTAACTTATGTCGTATTTGGAGAAGATTGATAAAACGCGGCTGCCCAGGCACATTGCCATCATTATGGACGGTAACGGACGTTGGGCGAAAGAACGCGGCTACGAGCGCATATTCGGGCATCAGGCGGGCGTGGAGTCGGTGCGTCAAACGACCGAAGCCGCCGCCGAAATAGGCGTCGAGTATCTGACTTTGTATGCGTTTTCCACCGAAAACTGGGAACGCCCGCAAGCCGAAGTCGACGCTTTGATGAGCCTTTTGGTCGATTCCATACAGAGAGAAACTCCTACCTTAAATAAGAACAATATTCGTTTGGCGGCAATCGGAAATCTGAACCGCCTGCCTGCCGGCGTAAGGGAAAAATTGCAAGCCTGTATTTCTGAAACTGCCAAAAATACCGGTTTGACGCTTGTTTTGGCGCTTAGCTATTCAGCCCGCTGGGAAATTGTGAATGCTGTGCGCGAAATTTGCGAGGAAGTGGAACGCGGAGACTATTTGCGCGACGAAATCGACGACCGGCTTTTTGCGCAACGCCTTACTACCCGTAGCATTCCCGATCCCGATTTGATGATACGTACCAGCGGCGAACTGCGTATCAGTAACTTTCTACTGTGGCAGTTGGCTTATGCCGAATTATATTTTACGCCGGTACATTGGCCCGATTTTAGAAAAGACGATCTTTACCGGGCTATTTATGAATTTCAAAGGCGCGAACGCCGTTTTGGGAAATGACAAAATTTAATTTTACACGAGACATTATAAAGCAAGCTATGTATTATAAAAAGCTGTTTTTCTTTTCGCTTTTTTTCGTATTGGCGCATTTCGTTGCGGCTCAAACAACTGCAAGCGAAGGCGAACCGGACACTCCGGTAATAGAATATTCAACGCAGAATTTAAAATACGAGATAGTTGAAATACGAATTAGCGGCGCCGATAATTATGAGGAGTTTGCCATAATCGGATATTCCGGTCTGGCGGTGGGAGATGTGGTAAGCATACCCGGAGACGAAATTACAAACGCTGTAAAACGTTTTGTCCGTCAGGGGCTTTTTTCCGACGTAAAGATTCTTGCCGATAAAATAGAAGACGGAAAAGTGTGGCTTCATATTGCCTTGACGGAACGTCCGCGGGTATCGGGGATAAATTACCACGGATTGAAAAAAGCGGAAATCGAAGACCTCGAACTGCGCGTGGGAATTGTAAAAGGCAACCAGATTACTCCCAATATATCCGACAGGGCGAAAACGGTGGTCGAAAAATACATGCAGGAGAAAGGTTTTTTGAATGCGGATGTAAACGTTTATCAGCGCAACGACCCTGAAAAACCCGGGCACGTTGTTGTCGATGTAAATGTAGATAAGAAACTGAAAACAAAGGTAAACCGGCTGATAATAACCGGAAACGAGGCTCTGTCGCAAATGAGAATCGACCGGGCAATGAAAAAAACCAGTGAAAAGGGAAAATGGTACAATATTTTCAGCACAAAAAAATTCATACGCGAAGAATACGAAAAAGATAAAAACCTGGTAATAGAAAAATACAACGAAATCGGATACCGCGACGCCTATATCGTTGCCGACAGCATTGTCCCTTTCGATGAAAAATCGGTAAATGTGTATATTAGCGTGGACGAAGGGAAGAGGTATTATTTCCGCGATATAAAATGGATTGGAAATACGGTGTACCCTTATGAATTTTTAGACGCCAATTTGTTGATAAAAAAAGGCGATGTTTATAACCACAAGCAATTGACCGAACGTTTGGATTCCGACGACGACGCCGTAGGAAAATTATACCGCGACAGGGGATATTTGTTTGCGCGCATCGATCCGGTCGAGGTGCTTATCGATAACGATTCCATTGATTTTGAAATGCGCATTTTCGAGGGCAAGCCGGCAACGATAAACGAGATCGGCATTATCGGCAATACCCGTGTTTACGAACATGTTATACGCCGTGAGCTTTATACCAAACCCGGACAGTTGTACAGCCAGTCCGATATTGTCCGTTCGCTTGGCGAGTTGTCGCGCATGGGGCATTTCGATCAGGAGAAAGTGTTTCAGGATATTGATATTCAGCCCAATCCCGAAAACGGAACGGTGGATATTAACTATGTGCTCGAAACAAAGGGAAGCGACCAGGTGGAGTTTTCCGCCGGTATCGGAGGTACGGGGCTTGTGGGAAGCCTCGGATTAAAATTCAGCAACTTTGCCATTCAAAACCTGTTCAAACCCGAAATGTACCGCATCGTGCCCCAGGGCGAAGGGCAAACCTTTTCGATAAACGCGCGTACCAGCGGACAGCAGTACAGTTCTTTCAGCGCATCTTTTTTGGAGCCTTGGATGGGCGGGAAACGTCCGAATTCCCTGTCGATTTCGGCGTATTACGCCCATCAGTCCGGTTATAGTAACAGCATGATGAACAGCCTTTACAATTATAACCCCTACCTCGGATACGGCAGTTACGGCGGTTACAGTAATAGTTATGATTCCGATTATTATTATAATATGATGGCGACCGGAATCGACCCCGACAAGTATATTCGAACGTTGGGGCTTTCCATCGGCTATGGCAAGCGCTTGAATTGGCCCGACGATTATTTTACCTTCTACGGGGAACTTTCCTACCAGTTGTATATGTTGAACGATTGGTCTGTTATGGGCTTGCCCAACGGCAATTATCACAATCCGAGCCTGAATTTGGTGCTGAGCCGCAATTCGGTAATGAACCCGATTTATCCCCGCAGCGGTTCGACTTTTTCCCTGGGCTTGAAAGTTACGCCGCCTTATTCCCTGCTGAACGGAAAAGACTATTCCGATCCGAATATGCCGGGTGAAGAACGCTATAAATTTATCGAATACCACAAATGGAAATTCAGCGCCAAAACATTTACGCCTCTCGATAAAATTCAAAAATTGGTGTTGATGGCAAGAATGGAATTTGGTTACTTGGGGCACTACAACATCAACGCGCGTTCGCCTTTCGACCGCTTTATGCTTGGCGGCGACGGCATGTCGGGCTATTCGTCGTCTTATACCATGGGCATGGAATATGTGCCCCTGCGCGGATACGATGCGGGAGAGCCTTTTGTAGGTGCAGCGGGCATGACCGAAAGTACGCCGAGTTACCTGTATAATAAATATACGCTTGAATTGCGTTATCCGATATCGCTGGAGCAGTCGGCTACTATTTACGCGCTTACCTTTGTCGAAGCGGGAAACAGTTTTTACAATGTAAAAGATTATAATCCCTTTAACCTCCGCCGTTCCGCAGGTGTAGGGGTGCGCATATTCCTGCAAATGTTCGGTATGCTGGGAATCGACTGGGCATACGGATTCGATGCCAACGATCCGTCTAAGGGCAGCCATTTCCATTTTGTATTGGGACAGGAATTGTAAAAGATTCTGTTTACAAACCGGCGGCTACAAAAAAAATGTTAAAATACTGAACTTTACTGTACTTGATTTGTCTGTATGGTTTAGAAGCCATTTACGATTTAAAAATTCTTTGAAAATTTAAAATTAATAACCTCCCAACAAAGTCGCGAAGCGCATAAAGTCTTTGCTCTTTGTTCTAAAATTTGAAAATTATGAAACGGATTGTATTTTTAGGTCTGTTGACCGCATGTACTTTTGCGCTTAACGCGCAGAAATTCGCTATGGTGGATATGGAATATATTATGAAAAATATTCCCGCTTTTGAAACGGCAAACGAACAGTTGAACCAGGTTTCCAAAAAATGGCAGTCGGAAGTGGAGACCAAGCTCGAAGAAGTTCAGGCATTGTATAAAAATTATCAAACCGAACTGGTATTCATGTCCGAAGATATGAAGGCAAAACGCGAGGAAGAAATAATAGCCAAAGAAAAGGCGGCGCAGGAATTGAAGCGTTCTTATTTCGGAACCGAAGGAGAACTTTATAAAAAACGGGAAAGTTTAATGAAACCTATTCAGGATGAGATTTTTACTGCTATACAGGAACTGTCGAAAGAAAAAAGTTTGGATTTGATATTTGATAAAAACTCGGCAATGAGCGTCATTTTTTCTTCCCCGAAATTGGATATAAGCGATGAAGTGCTCCAAAAGTTGGGTTATTCCAAATAATTTTTTACTTTTGCGTCTTGTTTCATTGATAAATAACAAAACATTAAAAAAAACGAACATTATGTTGAAAAAAATTGCTTTACTGATACTCTGCTCGCTTCCGGTTGTGCTGATCGCTCAGGATAAATTAGGTCATATCAACTCGCAGGATATTATTTCACAAATGCCTGAAGTGCAAACGATACAAAAAACGTTAAACGACCTGCAAACGGAATGGGAAAACACCTTGTTGAAAATGCGCGAAGAATATTACGCAAAAATCAAGGAATATCAGGAAAATCAGGCGACCATGCCCGAAAGCATTAAAGAAGCCCGCCAAAGCGAGATTGTAGAAATCGAACAGCGCATTAATACCTTCCAGC
>JAISXQ010000030.1 GCA_031270425.1 Prevotellaceae bacterium
AGGTTTTTTCATTTATATCATACTGACCGTAGCCGCTTTATCGTGGGCTACATACGAAACTTACACCCAGAAAAACTATACGCGGACGATTGTATCTTTTATTGTTGCTATCAGCCTTGTCGGCGTACCTTTCCTGAATGGAAACGTATGGATCGGAATCCTCGTTATCGCGAGCATGGCGCTGTTTCTTCATTTCCAGAAAAAGAAGCTGGATCTGCACTGGCTGAATACCATTATCGTAATGGCAACCGTAATACTGATCGGATATTCGTCTTATACGGTTATCGTTATCCGTTCGGCTGCCAATCCTCCGATGGATCAGAACTCGCCCGACAATGTTTTCGCGTTGAAATACTACTTGAACCGCGAACAGTACGGCGACCGTCCGCTGTTCTACGGCGCTGTGTATAACGCTCCGGTAAAAACCAAAACCGAGCGGAATATGATTATGCCGGTTGAGAAGAAAGGCGCAGCCACGTATGCCCCGAAACCTAAAACATCGGCGGAAGAAAAAGACGAATACATCGTAACCGGATATAAAACGGAGTATGAAATGGACGAACGTTTTATGATGTTCTTCCCCCGCATGTACAATTCAGCCGGTTTGAACCAGGATCATATCGAGGCGTATAAATCGTGGGGCAACGTGAAGGGAAGGAAAATCAACTTTGAATATTTCGGGCAGCAACGCAGCGAAGTGTGCCCGACATTCGGCGAAAATTTGCGTTTCTTCTTTTCCTACCAGTTGAATTTCATGTATTGGCGTTACTTTATGTGGAATTTCAGCGGACGGCAAAACGATATTCAAAGCCACGGCGAAATAGACAGGGGAAACTGGATTACGGGCATTCGTTTTATCGACAGCATACTGACAGGCGACCAAAGCAATTATCCACAGGAACTTGCCGGTAATAAAGGACACAACAAATACTACATGCTGCCCCTGTTGCTGGGAATACTGGGAATCTTCTTCCAATTGAACGGCGGAAAAAAAGGCGTGGAAGGATTTTGGATTACCGGCGCGCTGTTTTTCCTTACCGGAATCGCTATTGTTATTTACCTGAATCAACCGCCTATCCAGCCCCGCGAGCGGGATTACGCTTATGCAGGTTCTTTCTATGCTTTCAGTATATGGATAGGCTTGGGAGTTTTGGCGCTAATAAAAGGATTGGATAAGTATTTACCCCGCAAGGTAAGCGCCGCCCTTGCGACGTTAATTTGCTTGGGCGTACCTGTATTAATGGCTTCGGAAAACTGGGACGACCACGACCGCAGCAACCGTTACGCAGCCCGCGATTTCGGAGCCAACTATCTGAAATCCTGTGAAGAAAACGCCATTATTTTTTCAAACGGCGATAACGACACCTTCCCCTTGTGGTACAACCAGGAGGTGGAAGATAACAGAACCGATGTGCGCGTCTGCAACCTGAGCTACCTGCAAACCGACTGGTATATCGACCAAATGAAGCGCGGTGCGTACAAATCCCCGGCGTTACCCATATCGTGGACGGAAAAAGAATATATTTCGGGGAAAAACGAAGTCGTCATGGTGGAAGATGCGCTGAAACAGCCCTTGGACGTACAAACGGCATACGAATTTATGTTAAGTACGGATTCGAGAAGAAAAATAGACGGCAATTCGGTTATCCCGACCAAAAACATCTACATTCCGGTAGATGCACAGCAAGTTATCGAAACAGGTACGCTGCCGGAAAGCAGAAGGAATGAAATAGCATCCAGAATTGATTTTGAACTAAAAAACAGGCTGACCAAAAGCGAATTGATAACTATCGAAATTTTGAAAGAGAACAATTGGAAACGTCCGGTTTACTTTGCGGCAACCGTTGGCGATCCCTATTACCTGGGTATGAAAAAGAAAGGCTATTTCGAACTGACCGGAATGGCTTACCGGGTACTACCCTTGAATACAGGTAACGAAAACGGAGTGAACACAGACAAAACATACGACAACATGATAAATAAATTCGGATACGGCAACGTAAGCGACCCAAATGTATATTTAGACGAAAACACGCTTCGCATGTGCCGTACCCACCGGATGATGTTCTCAAATTTAATCGAAGGGCTGATAGCCGAAGGCGATACCGCAAGGGCAAAAAAAGCCATAGATTATTGCTTGGAAGTGTTGCCCGGCACAACAATCCGCCACAATTATTTTTCCATTCCGCTGGGAGTCGCCTATTACGAATTAGGAGAACCTGAAAATGCGGAAAAAATACTGGCGTCTATCGCCGACGACTGCGTCGACTACCTGAGCTGGGGATTCGGTCTGAAACCGAAGCAACAAGGCAGCATCCACGGCGAACTGGGACGCCGTTTCGGTATATTTTCGGAAGTATTGCGCACTTTCGACCAATACAAGCGCGAAGCGATATTGGAAAAATATATGCCGGTTTATATGGATTACAGGCAGAAAGTACAGTAAAGAATAATAGCCCCCTAAATCCCCGACCTCTATCCCCCTTCGGGTACTTTCCCCTGAAAGGGAAAGAAAAAGGAA
>JAISXQ010000039.1 GCA_031270425.1 Prevotellaceae bacterium
ACGCAAGAACGTTCTTGCGTTTTGCTTTCCTCTTCCCCCGTTAGGGGGCTGTGGGGGTAATTCAATTGATTTTCAAGCTCTTTTACTTGTTTTTGCAATTGATAAACCGTTTTTTGCAATTCGGGCAGGTTTTTATAAACAACCGTCGACCGGCGAAAGTTGGCAACCGGAATTGCCGGATACCCTTGAAATATTTCGTTTGGTTTTTTTATGGAATTTGGCGCTCCTGTTTGCGCGGCTAAAACAGTTCCGTCGGCAATGTACAAATGCCCTGCAATGCCTACCTGTCCTGCAAATATGCATTGCCTGCCTATCTTGGTAGAACCGGCAATGCCGGTTTGAGCAGCGATAACGGTATTTTCGTCAATCTCCACATTATGCGCTATCTGAACAAGGTTGTCTATTTTCACGCCGCGGCGGATAATGGTGCTGCCCATTGTGGCGGAATCGATTGTGGTATTGGCGCCTACTTCTACATCGTCCTCCAAAATCACATTGCCGCGTTGCGGGATTTTTTTGTAGGAACCGTCGCTTGCCGGAGCAAAACCGAATCCGTCGGCTCCGATAACAGCTCCCGCGTGCAAAATGCAATTATTACCTATTATGGTATTGGCGTAGAGCTTTACGCCCGAATAGAATATCGCATTATCGCCAATGGTCGCGCCGTCGTCGATGCTGCAATGCGGGTGGATGCTCGCGTTTTTACCGATTAATACATTTTCTCCTACACAGGCGAAAGGAGCTATGTAAGCGCCCTCGCCCACAACCGCCGTTGCCGCAATATGAGCCAATGGAGAAATCCCTGTTTTCCGGGGGCGGCTTTGTTCTGCCAGCGATAGCAGTTTTGCTAAACATTCGTAAGCGTTTTCAACAAAAATCAGCGTAGGGGCGACTTCTTCCTCCGGCTTAAAATCACTGTTTACCAATACGATAGTGGCTTGACTTGTATACAGGAAATGCTTGTACTTGGAGTTGGACAAGAAACTTAGAGTACCGGGGCGACCTTCTTCTATCTTTGCAAAATCATGCACCTTGACAGATGGGTTTCCGAGTATTTCTCCTCCTAAAAAATCCGCAATTTGTTGAGCTGTAAACTCCATTCTTTTGATTAATTTTTAGTTTGCAAAAGTAATAAACTATTTTCAAAATACAATAATCGTCTTACAAGTATTTGGTTTCTATAAATATAGGAAGCGGTTTCCCGTAAGACCTAAGCTTTTGTTCAAAGAACAAAAGCTTATTTATATATAGACGGAATTTTTATATGAAAACTTGCATGTTGCCATAAAAAAAATAAATACCCACTCTCCCTCGTTTGCAACGAGGGGTCTATTGGTTTTATGTTTGTAACATCGTATTATCGTTAAAAAACGACCAACCAATAACTCCTCGTCAGAGACGAGGAGTAGCGGCGTTCCATTTAACAAATTAGCAGATTAGCTAATCTGCTAATCTGCTAATCTCTTGATTCGTATTAATCTGTTAATTTGCTAATTTGTTTATTGTTTTGTGAATTTAACCGAAGCGTCGTCCACTTGAAGTATATACACTCCACGCGACAAACGGGATATATCGTGCGAAGAAGTATTTGCCGGAAGTGTTTCCAGCAAGCGTCCGGTAAGGTCAAACAGTTTTACATCGTTACTGTTTTTATCCGCCTGTATATGAAGCCGGTCGCCAAGCGTCCAAACTTTTACGGAAGCCTCTTTTGCGGCGTTTACTCCTGTTGCATCATCCCAAACGGCATAAAGCGTAATACTTTCGGTATCTCCCCCGCTGCCCGCAACCGGCGTGATAGTGGCTCCCGCCGCGTAATTACTGCCGTTGCCGTTGCTTTGCGTATTCCAACGAACGAACACTTTACCGGAAGGAGCTGTAAAGGTATTGGCTGCCGCTGCGAATGTTTCTCCCACTATTTTTTCGCCTTCCACCGGAGCGTCGCCGCTGCCGCTGTTCGCATAGTAAGTTACCGTGCCGGCTTCTTTGATGCTTGTGCCTGCCAATGCCGTTAAACTCGAATAATTCCCACGAGCGCCTTTTGGAACCCAAACGGTAATTTCGGATTTAGTTGCTCCATCAAGAAACGGGTCGGTTGCTCCGCTAAAAGGAGGGGTCGCCGTCCTGAAACGAAGCGTTTTTAAATTTACCTGATACCTAAAAGCTTCAGTGAATAATGTAGTTAGCGTTGAAGGAAAATCCATCGAAGTAATCAGTTGTCGAGCAGCCACATTCCCACAATTAAAAGTTCCCTTCTCTATCACTGTTACTCCTTCCGGTATTTTTGAAATAGCTACCTTAGCTCCATAAAAAGTATTCGGGTAAATTTCTGTTATCGAGTTGGGCAAAGAAGTTAAACCAAGGCTTGTCTGTGCATAAAAAGCGTATTGATCTATCTTTTTTATCGTGTTTGGCATGGATGTTAATACAAGCAAGCCCGTAGTTCCCATAGCAAATGCTCTGTCCCCAATCACTTCCAAACCATCGGGTAAATTGATTTTTGCCAAATAAGCGCAATACCTGAAAGTATAGTTCCCGATTTGTTTCAATCCGTTGGGAAGAATTACTTCCTTCAAACAATTCATCTGGAAAAAAGCGCCGGCCTCGACAGCGCTTCCTCCGGGGAGTATGTTATTCTCAAAGGCGACAGCGGATAAATCCAGCGTAAATTTTCCGTTACGGGAGTCCCCAGCCGTTACAAATTTAGTTCTAATGCTTCGTAAATTCTCCAATGAAATATAATCCGTTGCCGTTGCGGAAACAACTACCAGCGTATCAAGCGTCGTTTGATTAAAACTGTTAATCGTGGGACTAAAAGAGCCGCTGCTGTAAGTAGTCGTTGCTTTTGTCGCAAATCCGTTAAGGGAAACTGCGATGCAAAAAACTGAAAATAAAAAGATTTTTTTCATAGTGATAATTTTTAAAATTGTTAATAAATAAAAAATTTTGTTATTAATACGAATCAAGGGTTGAATAAACACATAGAAAACAATAGTTTTTAATTCAATTA
>JAISXQ010000077.1 GCA_031270425.1 Prevotellaceae bacterium
TTGGAAACAACGCCCGCTTTCTTCGATTTGGGATTGAAAGCGGCTTACGATTTCAATCTGGCAAAAACCCTAACCCTGCAATTGAGCGGCGGCGTGAAAAATTTGTTGAACAGCTTCCAACAGGATTTTGATAAAGGAGCGGATCGCGACGCCGGTTACGTTTATGGACCGGGCTTACCGAGGACTTTCTATATTTCGGTGAAAATAGGATATTTTTGATTTTAATCCGTTTACACCACTTCGCCCATCAATGTAGCCGACGAAACGGAATTGATTTTTACGCGGATTGTTTCGCCTATCCGCCGTCCTTCGCGCGGGAAGATAACGACTTTGTTTTGCGATGTGCGACCGAAAAGCTGTTCTTTTGAGCGTTTTGAGAAACCTTCGACCAATACCTCGAACGTTTTTCCAATATCGCGCTTGTTACTTTCGTGCGACAGTTCGTTTTGCAGGGCGATTATTTCGTTCAGCCGGCGTGTTTTTACTTCTTCGGGAATAGTATCGGGCAGGCGTTTTGCCGCCATTGTTCCGGGACGTTCGGAGTATTTAAACATAAAAGCCATGTCGAAAGCGGCTTCGCGCATCAGCGAAAGCGTTTCCTGATGTTCCTCTTCCGTTTCGCTGTGGAATCCGCAGAAAATATCCGTACCGATGGATGCATCCGGTATGATGCGCCGGATAGCGTGTATGCGTTCCATATATTGTTCGCGGGTATAGCGGCGGTTCATCAGGCGCAGTACGCGGTTGCTCCCCGACTGTACGGGCAGGTGGATGAAGCGGCATAAGTTCGGGTAACGCGCAATAACTTCGAGCGTTTCGTCGTCCATGTCCGTTGGGTAGGAGGTAGTGAAACGGATGCGCATTTCGGGCGCCGCTTCGGCTACAATACGCAACAAATCGTGAAATCCGGTTTTTTCTCCCTTCCCTTCCGTTTTATAGGAATTTACCGTTTGTCCGAGCAGCGTTACTTCTTTAAAGTTTTTAGCTTTCAGGTCGGCAAGTTCGGCTAAAATGCTGTCCACATCGCGGCTTCGTTCGCGTCCGCGCGTGTAGGGAACAACGCAATAACTGCAAAACTTGTTGCAGCCGCGCATGATAGATATAAACGCCGAAACAGGATTGCCGAAACGCAACGGAAGCACGTCTTTGTAAGTTTCCGTTTTAGAAAGTTCCACATTAATAGCTTTTTCGCCTTTTTCGACCGTTCCGATCAGATTCGGGATGTCCAGATAAGCATCCGGTCCCACAACAATATCCACGCCGTATTCGGTTATCAGTTCGTATTTTATGCGCTCTGCCATACAGCCGATAACGCCTATGACCAGTCCTTTATTTTTGCGTTTGAGCGATTGCAGGTATTTTAAACGCTGTATCACTTTTTGCTCCGCATTGTCGCGTATCGAACAGGTATTGACGAAGATTGCGTCCGCCTCCGCGATGTTTTCCGTCAGGGCAAAACCGTCCATTTGCATAATGGATGCTACAACTTCGCTGTCCGCCACATTCATCTGGCAGCCGTAGGTTTCGATAAAAAGTTTCTTGTCGTTCAGCGCGGATTTAGAGTCCGGCGAATCGACAACAGATAAGTTTTTATTCATTAGTATGTCTATAATTTTTTTTTGTCGATGCAAAATTACACTTATTTTGGATATAAAATAGCAGGATTTTCCGTAAAGAGTTTAAAAAAATAATGTTAAAAAAACGTCCTGTTTTTCATTGTTTTTTGTTTGTTTTATACTTGTTTACAGACGTTTAAGGTATTTTGGGCATTTTGGCGGATTCGTTTAATTCCTTTTTTTCAATTTTTCTAAAAAAAAAATATCTTTTTTATCAGAAAAGTTTGTAGAATTGAATTATTCTTCTCATCTTTGCAAGCGTAAACAGACAGATAGATTTTTCATAGTTAAGGTTTAGGTTAAAATGTGCAATGGGTGGCTGTGAAGTCGCCCATTGTTCTCTTTTTATTTTACAAATTTGAATTGATATTATGGATAATTTTGGAGATATAATTTACTTGCTTCTTTTGGTCGTCGGCGCTATTGTCAGCGGATTGCTGAAAAAAGGACGGAAAGCAAAACCGCAAGCCAATCCGCGTCCTGTAGCGGAATCCTTTGAGGATGAATGGGGAGAGTTTTTCGGAGAACCGGAAGCGGAAGCGCAAAAACAAGCGGTAGAATTTCAGCCGGTCGTTGTGCAGGCAAAAACGACGGCTCCTGACCAGCGAAAGATAGAAAGCTATGAAACCACGGCTAATAATGCCGATTTGAGAGTCCGGAACCGGTTTGCGCGTGAGGACAATCAAATTTCTATGGTCGAAGATGTTGACGAAACTTTTCATATTATCGAAGAAATAAGTTTGGAAACGCCGGAAGATGCAGGAATTGCATTTGTATATTCCGAAATTTTTGCACGAAAATATTAGTTTCTGTTATTAAACACAATAAAATTGAGGTAAGAATAAGAGTTCCGGCGTTAATTTTGACCGGAATTCTTTTTATTATAAGTTAACTAAAAGAAAAAATTATGGCAGTAATTTATATGACCGGGGAAGGTTATAAAAAATTAAAAGAAGAGCTGACTGAGTTAGAGAGCGTACAACGTCCTGCTATCTCGAAACAAATTGCCGAAGCCCGCGACAAAGGGGATTTATCGGAAAATGCCGAGTACGACGCGGCAAGGGAAGCGCAGGGTTTGCTCGAAATGAAAATCGCGCTTTTGAAGGATAAAATAGCTTCGGCTCGTTTAATCGACGAGTCGAAAATTAATGCGAACGAGGTTCAAATCCTTACCCGCGTAAAAATCAGAAATACGAAAAACGGGCAGGAAATGGCTTACACCATTGTATCCGAAAGCGAAGCTAATTTTAAGGAAGGTAAACTTTCGGTAGAAACGCCTATTGCCAAAGGATTGCTCGGTAAGAAAAAAGGCGAAAAAGCAATAGTTGTAGCGCCGTCGGGACAAATGGAATTTGAAATTATTGATATTTCGATATAGCCTTATAGTTTATAGTTTAAAGTTTATAGTTTATAGTTCAAAAGACACACTTGTTGCCTCTTTAAAACAGTGAATCATAATCCAAAAAACAATATAAAATAATTTGTACGATGTACTTAAACTATAAATTTTAAACTATAAACCTGAAACTTAGCGCTATAAACTCCGAACACCAAACTATAAACTATAAACTTTAAACTATAAACTGATAAATAATTTATGGCAAGTATTTTCAGTAGAATTGTTGCGGGAGAAATTCCCTGTTACAAAGTAGCCGAGGATGAGCGGTTCTTAGCTTTTTTGGATATTAATCCATTGGCGAAAGGTCATACGCTGGTGATTCCCAAAAAAGAAGAGGATTATATTTTTAATCTGGATGATGAAACGTATTCGGGATTGATGAATTTTGCCAGAAATACGGCAAAAGCCATCGAAAAAGCAGTGCCTTGCCTGCGGATTGGAGTAGCCGTTATCGGTTTGGAAGTTCCTCACGCGCATGTACACCTGATTCCCATCCAAAAAGAAGCGGATATGAATTTTGCCAATCCGAAGTTAAAACTGCCGCCGGAAGAAATGAATGAGATTGCAACGAAAATCGGCGCGCAGGTTTGAAAACACAAAAAATACCGTTCTGAATTCTCTGAACGGTATTTTTTTGTGCATTAACTATAAAAGAGGTTTGCAATCCTGCCACGCTGACGCGGGTTTCCAAGTGTCAGTATTCTGTTTTTTGGAAACTACTGTCCGTCGCGCAAAAAGTCGAGGCATTCGGTTATTTCGTCCTTCGTAGCCGTTTGGTTGATGCGAATATCGCCTACACCGGCAAGCAGCGTGAAGTTTATTTCGTCCGATTCATTCTTTTTGTCGTGCGTCATCAGTTCCAGCGTTTCGTCGTATTGTTTGCAGTCTAAGGGGAAAACGCCGTAGTATTCCCTTGCCAGGTTTTTCAGCCGAAGAATATCTTCTTTCGGGAAATCCAGTTTTATGTGCGACAGGTAGAGTTCGCAAAGCAAGCCCCACATAACCGCGTAGCCGTGCAACACCGGCTTTCCGGTACGGTACGAAAGGCTTTCGAAGGCATGCCCGAAGGTATGTCCCAGGTTCAGCGCCTTTCGGATGTTTTCCTCTTTCGGATCCTGTTCCACGATACGTTCTTTTATCTGTATGCTTGCGGCAAGCAATGTCTTCAAGCGGTCAAAATCTATCGTATCGAGGTCGAATGACAGGATATTGTCCCATTCCCGTCGGGTGTCGATAAGCGCGTGCTTTACCATTTCGGCATAACCGGAGCGTATATTGGGAATATCCAGCGTTCGGAAAAAATCCACGTCTATCAGCACCGATTTTGCCGGAGAGAAAACGCCTATTTCGTTCTTGTACCCTAAAAAATTGACACCCGTCTTACCGCCTGTCGCAGCATCTACCGCTCCCAGCAGGCTTGTAGAAACGTTAATATAATCGACGCCGCGTTTAAAGGTCGACGCTGCGAAACCGCCCATATCGGTAATCATGCCGCCGCCCACATTAATCATCAGCGACTTCCGCGTAGCGCCGTTACGGCTCAGGTATTCCCAAATGTGCAGCGTCGAGTCGATATTTTTATTCTCGTCCCCGTCCGCTACGGTAATAATATGGCAACCCTGTAATTTTTTGCTTTGCAACATTCTGGGCAAGCAGTATTTCCGTGTGTTGAAATCGGTTAGGATGTAAATACTTTCGGGTTTAATGTTCCCGATAGCCTCGTCCAAATCTTCCGTAACGTTCCGGCATATTTTTGTTTTCGATTGCTTCATTTTTCGTCTTGCTTTTGGTGTACAAAGATACTTTTTTAAATAATAAGTAATAGAAAAATTTTTAGTACATGACAAAAAAATATTTTTTCAAACATAAACACATAGAACACAAAAATACACGTTTAGATTTTTTATATTAAATACGATATGAAAATTAGCCATATTATAAAAAAAGTAAAAATGAAGAAATAAACATTTATACACAGGAACATGTTTCTATCTTTGTAAGCCTTTGCTTACTCAAATAAAATAGAAATGGGAAATAAAAAAAGATTTTTTTCAGCAACTGTCTTGTTGTGCCTGTTATTTTCGACCGTATATTCGCAAAACAAAGCCGGCGTTATACGGTTGACGAAAGCCGAGTTTTTGAAAAGAGTGGTTAACTACGAACAAAACGCCAATAAATGGGTGTATCTGGGCGATAAACCTTGCATTATCGACTTTTATGCCGACTGGTGCGGTCCCTGTAAAAGAATTGCCCCCGTTTTGGAAGAATTGGCTGCCGAATACGCCGGACAGATATATATTTACAAGGTAGATACGGAAAAAGAGCGTGAACTGTCAGCCGCGTTCGACGTTCGAAGCCTCCCTACCCTGCTGTTTTGCCCTATGGACGAAAATCCGCAAATAGCGCAGGGCGCTTTGCCCAAAGAAACGTTTAAGGAAGCCATCGAAAAGGTCTTGCTGAAAAAATAAAAAGCCGCCGGATTTTTCTAAGATTAGAAACTTCCAGCGGCACGCTGTAAACTAAACAGACAAACCAGCTTCTTTATATAATGACTTTGAAAGTCAATTATTTGCACTTATCTTGAACGGGAAGAAGACGAACTGCTCCGGGAAGATTCGTTAGAATTACCGCTGCTGCTTCCAGAAGAACGGCTGCTCCCATTGCTATTACTCTTATCAATTTTCGTGCCAGAATTTTCGGTCGATCTGTTATTTCTTACATTATTGCTCTCAGAGCTGCTTCTCGATGAGTTTTTTTCTCCCGAAACATTAGAAGATTTTTTTGATGATGTTTCTGGATTTGTCTTCTCGACAGAAACATCCTTTCTGTTTGTAGTGGAGGATGTTCTACTGGCG
>JAISXQ010000100.1 GCA_031270425.1 Prevotellaceae bacterium
CTTACGAAGCATGTTTGAAGTATGAAATTACTCAATTGGGACTATTGGTTGAATCACAGAAAGTTTTACCTGTGATATATCGCGGCGTTGAGATTGATTGTGGTTATCGTCTTGATTTATTGGTAGAAGATAAGTTGATTGTAGAGTTAAAAACAGTAGAAAATTTAAATGACGTCCATTTGGCACAAATAATAACGTATTTAAAATTATCAGGTTGTAAATTGGGATTATTGTTAAATTTTAATGTGAAAAGATTAAGAGATGGCGGTATAAAACGAATAGCAAACAATTATAATGTTTAACCAAAGAGCGTAAAGAAGCAAAGCAATATAGTGTTAAGTAAATAATAAAATGACACATTAATATGATACTAATTTATTGTGTTACATAATCTTGAAATTTTGAAATTAACATAATAATAGTAAAAAATTCTTTGCGTATCTTCTTTTCTTTGCGGTTTTAAAATAAAATCTTATGAATTTGATTGTAGTTTTAGGGGCGGGCGAAAGCGGAGCAGGCGCGGCTATTCTGGCAAAAAAGCAGGGCTTCGATGTTTTTGTATCCGATTTTGGAAAAATCAAAGACGAATACAAAGCCATGCTGGAAAAACATCAAATTCCGTTTGAGGAAGGACAGCATACGGAAGAGAAAATTTTTGCGGCAAGCGAAGTAATTAAAAGTCCGGGCATTTCCGACAAAGCGCCCATAATTCTTAAAATAAAAGAACGCGGAATAAACATCATTTCCGAAATTGAATTTGCCGGACGCTTTACCAACGCCAAAATGATTTGCATTACAGGGTCGAACGGTAAAACAACCACTACCATGCTGATTTACCATATATTGAAAAACGCGGGTGTAAATGTGGGTTTGGCGGGTAACGTGGGGAAAAGTTTGGCATTGCAAGTGGCGGAAGCCCAAGCTTCCCCAACCCCCCCCGAAGGGGGAGATGCAAAGTCCTCGCAAGACACTGTAAATCAGAACTCATCCCCTTTTGGGAAGTCAGGAGGGGCTGATTATTATGTGGTGGAATTGTCGAGTTTTCAGTTGGACGGAATGACGGAATTTAAAGCCGATATAGCTATTTTGCTCAACATCACGCCCGACCATTTGGACAGGTACGACTATAAATTTCAGAATTATATTGATTCGAAATTCCGTATCACCCAAAATCAGACGGAAAAGGACGCCTTTATTTTCTGGGAAGACGACCCCGTTATCAAGGCGGAACTGGCAAAGCGCAACATCCAATCGGAACTTTACCCTTTCGCCATCGGGCGGAAGGAAAAAACAAAAGCTTTTATCGAAAACGAAGAATTGGTTATAAAGATATTAAAATCAGTATTTAAAATGCCTGAGGCAGACTTAGCAATTAAAGGAATGCACAACATTTACAACTCAATGGCAGCCGGGCTGGCAGCTTCGATTGCCGACGTAAAAAAAGAGAACATACGCCAATCGCTTCAAGATTTTCAGGGCGTGGAACACCGTTTGGAATACGTTGCGACAGTTCGCAATGTCCGCTTTATCAACGACTCGAAAGCTACGAACGTCAACTCGTGCTGGTATGCGCTGCAAAGTATAAAAAGCCCGGTGGCGCTTATCCTGGGCGGAACGGACAAAGGCAACGACTATTCGGAGATAGAAACGCTGGTAAACGAGAAAGTTCGTGCGCTGGTGTTTATGGGCGTGGATAACGCGCCGTTGCACGCCTTTTTCGATGGTAAGGTCGAACGGATTTTCGACGCGCGTTCGATGAAAGAAGCGGTGGACATTGCCTACCGCCAAGCGAAAAGCGGCGATACGGTGTTGCTGTCGCCCTGCTGCGCGAGTTTCGACCTGTTTGAAAACTACGAAGACCGCGGACGGCAGTTTAAAACGGAAGTGAGAAAGCTCTAAATCGTAAATCGTAAATAATTAAATTGTAAATTTTTATTATGAGTGAATTATTAAAAAAATACTTCAAAGGCGATACGATTCTGTGGATTGTATTTATCATGCTTTGCGGCATTTCGATTATTGAAATGTACAGCGCGTCGAGCACGCTCGCCTACAAGGCTTCGAGCCATACGGCGCCCATGATGCGGCACGCGGGTTTTCTGTTTTTCGGCGCACTGCTTGCTTTCGGCATTCATTTAATTCCCTACAAATACATCCGCCTGCTGTCCTACATCGGACTGGCAGCATCGGTTTTTTTCCTTGTATGGGTACAGTTCAAAGGGCAAACCATCAACGAATCCGCACGCTGGATGTCGCTTTTCGGCTTTCAGTTCCAACCCTCTGAGTTGGCAAAACTTTCGGTTATTATTGTTGTTGCCGACCTGATTTCGCGAATAAAAAATCCTGAGGATGAAAAAAAATTATTCCGCTACATTATTATTATCGCAGGGCTGATATGCGGACTTATCCTGCCCGAAAACTTTTCGACAGCGGCGTTGTTGTTTGTCGTAGTTTATACGATGATGTTTATCGGCGAAATTTCGTGGAAACGCATGCTCGCCATTGCCGGCATAATCGTAGCCGTAGTTTCACTTGCCGTAGCCGTAGTCGTACTGGTTCCCGAAAATAAAATGCCGGACGCTTTCGACCGCGCCTATACGTGGAAAGCCCGTATTGAGCGTTTTGCAAGCGGAAAGGGCGGGGACGCGCAACAATACGTTATCAACGACGAAAACCGCCAAATGATGCACGGGAAAATGGCAATCGCCCGGGGATCAGTTACAGGCGTATTTCCGGGCAACAGCATCGAGCGCGATTACCTGCCGCAGGCGTATTCCGACTTTATTTATTCCATTATTGTTGAAGAAATAGGCTTGATAGGAGGAATTGTCGTCATTTTTCTGTATCTGATTTTATTATTCAGGGCAGGAATGACAGCGACCAAATGCGAATCGGTCTTTCCTGCCCTGTTAGTCATCGGGCTGTCGCTGATGATTGTATTGCAGGCGTTTATCAGCATGTCGGTAGCCACAAGCTTGGGACCGGTAACCGGACAACCCCTGCCGTTGATAAGCCGCGGCGGAACCTCTGTTATTATTACCTGTTTGTATTTCGGAATAATTCTCGGAGTAACGCGCCAATTAAAGAACGAACAAACAAACGATAACGCTTCCGCCAATACCGGAAACGACATACCGACAATTAAATTGGAAGATGTGTGAGATTGATTTACGATTTAGGAATTTACAAATTACAATTTATGCGAATCAGTAATTGAACTGTGAGGCAAAGAAACCTTAGTAAAGATGACCGAAAAGAAACAACATCAACCGCAGTCAACAACATCTCCCTTTAAGGGGGTTAGGGGGCTTCGCTTCATTATCAGCGGCGGCGGAACCGGCGGACATATTTTTCCGGCTATCAGCATAGCGAATGCCCTAAAAAAACAGCTGCCCGATGCGGAAATCCTTTTTGTGGGAGCCGTCGGACGTATGGAAATGGAGCGCGTACCTGCGGCGGGTTATCCCATTAAAGGGCTTCCCGTCAGCGGATTCGACCGAAAAAATATGCTGAAAAACATCCGGGTGTTGTGGAATTTACAACGCAGCATTTGGCAAGCTAAACGCATCGTAAAAGACTTTAAACCCGACGCAGCAGTGGGCGTAGGCGGATATGCCAGTGCGCCGGTACTGAAAGCGGCTTCAACTTCCGGCGTGCCGACCGTATTGCAGGAACAAAACTCTTATGCCGGCGTAACCAACAAACTCTTGGCTAAAAAAGCCGCTTGCATTTGCGTGGCTTACGAAGGAATGGAGCGTTTTTTCCCGAAAGAAAAAATCCTGCTTACCGGAAATCCCGTGCGTCAGGATTTATTTTCAGTAGCGCCAAAGGCAAAGGAAGCTTATGAATTTTTCGGCTTGTCGCCCAAGCGGAAAACCTTACTTATTGTAGGCGGCAGTTTGGGAGCGCGCACCATCAACCAAAGCGTTATGGCAAAATTAAAAGAATTGGCAAATTCAGAAGTACAGGTTATTTGGCAAACAGGGAAATTCTACATCGACGACGCCCGAAAAGCAGTTGAAACATTTACTTCGCCCAACTTAATTGTTGCCGATTTTGTGTCGCGCATGGATTACGCCTATTCCATTGCCGACTTAGTCGTTTCGCGGGCGGGAGCAAGTTCCATTTCGGAAATATGCCTGTTGGGCAAACCGGTTATTTTAGTTCCTTCGCCCAATGTAGCCGAAGACCACCAAACGCAAAACGCGCTGGCGCTGGTACGGAAAAATGCCGCCGTTATCATAAAGGATTCCGAAGCAAAAGAATTGTTGGTCGATAAAGCCTTGCAATTGCTTTCGGACAATAAAACATTAGACATGTTAAGCGTTAATGCAAGAACCTTGGCGCAAGAAAACTCAGCCGGCAGAATCGCCGGAGAAATTATAAAATTAGCAAGAACCCCTAACCCATAAAGGGAAACCGGATGGCAAAACGTGATAACAAATTAACTGACAAACAAATGAATAAGCTTACAAAATATTATTTCCTCGGCGTCGGGGGTATCGGCATGAGCGCTTTAACACGCTATTTCAACGATAAAGGCTTTCAAACGGGAGGTTACGACCGAACGGAAAGTAAGGTAACCGCCGACTTGCAGGCGGAAGGCATTTTTGTTACATTCGACGACGGCACAAGCACCATTCCCGAAGATTTCCTGAATCCCGAAAAAACGCTGGTAATTCTTACGCCTGCCATTCCCAAAGATCATCCGCAGTTGCTTTATTTTCAAAAAAACGGTTTTACGATAAAAAAACGCGCCGAAATATTGGGCGATATTACCCGCAAAGCTAAGGCTATCTGCATTGCCGGAACCCACGGGAAAACAACCACATCGACCATTGCGGCGCATTTGCTCTATCAGTCGCGCGTATCGTGCAGCGCGTTTCTGGGCGGTATTGCCAATAATTACAACACCAACCTGCTGTTGTCGAACGACAGTAATTTGGTGGTTGTCGAAGCCGACGAATACGATCGTTCCTTTCATTATCTTTCGCCTTTTATGGCGGTAATTACATCGGCTGACCCCGACCATTTGGATATTTACGGAAGCGAAGAAGCCTTTAAGGACAGTTTCGAGCATTTTACATCGCTTATTCGTCCCGGGGGAGCGCTACTGATGAGAAGCGGCGTCAACATCAAGCCCCGGCTGCAAAAAGGCGTTAAGCTCTACTCCTACTCCATGGACGACGGCGGCGATTTTCACGCCGAAAATGTGCGTATGCAGAAAGGGGAAATCTATTTCGATTTTGTAACTCCCACAGGCAGAATAGCCGACGTGCGTCTGGGTCTTCCTATCCGCATCAATGTGGAAAACAGCGTGGCAGCAATGGCTCTCGCATGGCTCAACGGCGTAAGCGACGATGAAATGCGGATGTCCCTCGCTTCTTTTTCGGGCGTTTACCGGCGTTTCAATACGGTTTGCAAATCCGGCGGCATAGTGTATATGGACGATTATGCCCACCACCCGGGCGAACTCAGGGCAAGCATCGCTTCCATCCGCGAACTCTATCCCGGACGGAAAATCACCGGCGTTTTTCAGCCGCACCTTTACACGCGCACCCGCGATTTCGCACCCGAATTTGCCGAAGCGCTTTCGTTGCTCGACGAACTCGTTTTACTGGATATTTATCCCGCCCGCGAAGAGCCTGTCGAAGGCGTAAGTTCAAAGATTATATTCGACGATGTTAAACTGAAAGATAAATCTTTGTGTTCGATGGAAAATCTATTAACTTTGCTGGGTAATAAAAACTTGGATGTGCTGGTAACCTTCGGCGCGGGAGATATAGAGAAGATAGTACCGGAGATAAAAAGGATGTTAGCTTCCAAAGCCCCCAAAGGGGATGTTTAGGAAAGCGGGACGTTAGAAGAATTTACAATTTAACAATTTACTATTTATTAATAAAAAGCCTCAGAGAGAGGAAAGTCCCCCAAGGGGGATTTAGGGGGCTGATATTTATGTTTAAACTAAAAAAAATATTGCCTGCGTTTTTCGCCGTACTCGTGTTAGCCTACATGTGTACGGTGTTGGCTTTTACCGCTGGAAACGGTAAGGAAACCGTGTGCAATCAGTTGAACATAACTATGGTTGACAGCGCCAAAATCCGCTTGATTTCGAGCCGTGAGATAGCGCGCATACTTGCAGGTAACAATCTGAATCCGGTAGGAAAAACGTACAAACATATCGAGACTGAATCCATCGAGAATTTGCTGCGCCGGAATCCGGTAATAAAAGATGTGGAATGTTATAAAACCCCGGCAGGCGTGTTGCAATTGCGCGTTGTGCAGCGCAGTCCGAAGTTCAGGGTTATGACGGAGGGCGAAAATTACTACGTGGACACGGAAAGATTTATCATGCCTGTTTCGACCAGTTATGCGGCGTATATCCCTGTTGTTTCGGGGCAGGTTACAAAAACCAGAGCCGCGGGGGATTTGTTCGATTTTATTACTTTTTTAGAAAAAAATCCGTTTTGGAACGCGCAAATAGAACAGATATACATCACTTACGACCGGAATATTGAACTGGTTCCGCGTATAGGCGACAGTTTAATCCGGTTAGGTTCCTTGGATAATTATAAAGTAAAATTGAATAAATTGGAAAAATTATACGCCGAAGTCTTTTGCGAAATAGGTTGGAACCGTTATAAAACCATTGACCTGCGCTACAAAAACCAGGTGGTGTGCACGAGGAAGTGAGCGGGGATTTATATCAAGATAGTTAATAGATGTTTATACACATAGAAAACAATAGTTTTGATTCAATCACATTTTCTTTACTTAGAAAAGACCACATAGCCGTCCATGTTTTCGACATGAACTTTTGGGCATTTATGCTCACTGGGGTAAAACTATTTTCGGTTGTAAGATAAAGGAATAAAGGAATAAAAGAAAAACTATGGTGCGCTATGTTTATTAAACTGTTGAACT
>JAISXQ010000150.1 GCA_031270425.1 Prevotellaceae bacterium
GCGATTTTGTTACAGTTTTTGGGGCGGACAATGTACAGGTACAGGTGTTTGACAACACGGGTCGTTTATTGATGCAAACAGGGGAAAGAACTGTTGATCTTTCTTCTTATTCGCAAGGCGTTTATTTCTTTAAAGTGAATGGAAAAGTTTTGAAAGTCCATAAAAAATAATATGATTACCCGCAATACTTGTTCCGCCATAGCAGGACAAGTATTGCGGATCATTATTCAATTCTTTTTAATTATTAATTTTTTAAATTATATCAAAAAAATGAAAAAGTTATTTTCTTTTGTTTCATGCTTTGTTTTAGTAACAAGCATTGCAGTTGCCGAAAAAGCGCAACCGATAGTAGCCCTCAATTTTGAAGAGGGAGGTATTGACATTCAAAGCTCATCGCCTGGAGACAAGTGTGTCGCCTCCCGAAATCCGGGTGCTTCGGGAATCAACACTTCGCCCAGATCCGGGAAATACACACACAAAAGCGGGATGTGGACAAGCGAAGAACACCAGGTAGGAAGACTGAATCCGAATGTCCCCACGATTCATCTGGGTTACTACGATTCTTTTGAATATAAGGTTTATGTTCCTTCCACTACGAATAACGGCGATTTCATGATTGTGTTATGCAGCGACGGTCCCGACCGCGGAACAGATCCGAATGTAGAACGTGAAAACTGGGAAGTACAGTACACAACCTATCCGTCAATACCCGAAGACGAGAATTATAATTCTCTCCGCGACACTTGGGCTAAAGTAGAGCGCGGCGGATACGTTTCGGGACGCGAATTGGGCATGTTCCAGTTTGGATTTCGCCGCGGAGAAGCAGCTCCGGATCCCGAAAAAGAAATTGTTTATTTCGACGATCTCATCTTCCGTCCGAGACAAAGCAATAAAATATGCACCTACAAGGAGAGTTTTTTCTTTTATGGGAAAGACAACAGTAGCTGGACGGGCAATCCGAATCAGGAAGTAACAATGTACCCCGGTACAGCATGGTCGGTAGCCTTGCAGACAGGAAAAGACAGATGGGTAGGAGGAGTTGAGTTGAAAACAAACTCCATTGAATTTGAATGGGTGTCAGGAAAAGACCATGTCCTTGTTTTAGCTTCTGATCTCGACGACATACTTCTTGAGGGCATTCCCGTACTGTCGAAATTAAAAAACCTTTCCCTTGCGGTAGATGTAAAAACGAAAGCTCCGAAAATCGAATACCGCGCCAATGGAACAGGCGACTGGACTGCTATCGATTTCAGCAAATCGGGCACTGCCGTAGGCGGCACCTGGAATACTTTTGAATTTGATTTAGGGCTGAGCAATGTCAACACTATCGACCTGAGGTTATCGGGAAAAGAAATAAGTAGCGGTGTGTCTAATATCGACAACATTACAATCTGGGGAACTGACGAAGAGTGGGATTGGTCGACAGCGTCGGTTCCTAATGTATCCGTATCTTCAATCAACATGTATCCGAATCCGGTAACGGATATTTTGAAAGTGGATGGCGACTTCCATCAAATTGATATTTACGATATACAGGGAAAACTTGTAGTAAGCGACAGCGGCAAGCGCTCGGAAATCAATGTTTCCCATTTGCCCGGCGGCATGTACGTAACAAAAGTACATACGGTTGAGGGTGTATTTTCTTCTAAAATTTTCAAAAAGTAAATGTTAGAGTTTATAGTTTATAGTTTATAGTTTATAGTTTAAAGTTTTGGAGTTTAGAGTTTAAAGTTTAAAGTTAAAGTCCCCTTTTTGGGAAACAACGTTCGGCGTAAGCTAATTAGGGGGCTAACCTTATGTGCAGTCGGGGTTTCGCTTGGAGTGAAGCCCCGACTTGGCATATATTCTAAGGAGTATCCGCCATGTTAAAAATAAGCCTTCCCCCTTCCTGTAACTGCTTATAACTGAATCTGAAATCAGTTATGGGCTTATCATTGTAAGTTACGCTTTCCACATACTTATTTGTTTCTGATATTTTTTTTGCAATCATCGTAAAGCTCTTTCCATTCGACAAATGGATTGTTGCCTCAGGTATTTGGGGAGCTCCAAGTATGTATTCGCCGCTAACAGGATCGACAGGATAAAATCCTAATGCCGAAAACATGTACCATGCCGACATTTGTCCGCAATCGTCATTTCCGCATAAGCCGTCGGGTTTCGGTTTATAGAATTTATCGAATACTTCGCGTACTAATTCTGCGGTTCGGGCATTTTTTCCTAACATGCTATACAAATAAATCACATGGTGGCTTGGCTCGTTTCCATGCGCATATTGTCCGATTAAACCGGTAACATCCCCGACAAAACCCGTAGCCTCGGATGTGCTTTCCAAAACAAACAATGAATCGAGCTTGGCTGCAAACGCCTCTTTTCCGCCCATTAATTCAACCAGTCCTTCCATATCTTGCTGCACATGCCAGGTATATTGCCAGGCGTTGCCTTCCGTATAATCGCCCCCGGCGGTACCCGCGTGGGACAAATGAAATCTATTGAAAGGCGTTCTCCATTTACCGTTGGAGTTTTTCCCCCTCACTAACTTCGATTCCGAATCAAAAACATTCCGGTAATATTTCGACCGTTTCATAAAGAACTCATAATCTTCTTCTTTATTTAATTTTTTCGCCAATTGCGCCGCGCAATAATCGTCATAACCACATTCGAGAGTCATGGATACGGATTCTTCTTTCACAATGTCGTATGGAAAATAGCCGTATTTATCGTAAACCGACCAATCGTATTTACGGTGCTTAGCGGTGGTTAACGACTGCTTTACCAATCCGTAAGCCCGCTCCTGGTCGACGCCCGGCATGTTTTTTAAACAGGCTTCGACGACAACCGGAACCGCGTGATTTCCAATCATGCAGTACGTTTCTTTTCCCCATAAAGCCCATACCGGTAAATATCCGTAAGCTTCCGCATGGTAAAGCATCGAATTGACCAAACCGGGAACTATTTCCGGCGTCAATATTGTGTACATGGGATGCGCCGCCCTGAAAGTATCCCATAAAGAAAATGTCGAATAATATTTCCCGAATGAAGATATTGAGACAAAATCATCGCTTCCCGTATAACGTCCGTCCGCATCCGCGATATTATTGGGTTGAATGTATAAATGGTACATCGATGTGTAAAAGTTTTTCTTTTGTTCGAGATTTCCCTCAACATCAATTATCGACAAAATTTCTTCCCAGCTGTTTTCTGCCTCTTCTTTTACCTTATCGAAATCCCAATGATTTGCTTCACTTTTCATATTCAATTTTGCGCCATCTACGCCAACGGTCGAAAAAGCAACTTTTGCCTGTAATTTATTATCTTTTCCCAAGTCGAAATAATAAACCATATCGGGCGCTTTACAGGTCGAGTCCGATACAATTTCCTCCCCGGAAATTATATCTTTATCAAATTCTATTACGAAAAACAGCCTGCGTTCCACCCAGCGTTTTAGTTCCAAGCTGCCGCTGATTGTCCTGTTGTTTTCTTTTTTGATATTTGAATATAAAACCCGTTTGCCGTATTCGTCTTTTACCGACACATTGCCAAACTGGAAATTTATATTGACAGCCGGATTTTCTTTATGAAAAACATAGCGGTGAAATGCTACATGCGGGGCTGCCGTCAGTTCTACGTCAACGGAATTATCGGCAAGACTGACCGAATAATATCCGGGGGAAGCCGTTTCCGTATTTTTAGAGAAACTGCTTCTATATTTATTTTTTGGAACACCCGAAAAAGGCATCATAAGTATATCGCCGCTGTCGGTTACTCCGGTTCCATTCAATTGCGTTTGGGTAAAGCCCCAGATAGAATCATCCTCGTAGCGATACCCCGCGCAATATTTCCATTCGAAATTCCCCGTTTGGGGACCCGGCTGCATCATTCCTAATGGATAAGCAGCTCCGGGGAAAGTGTGCCCGGTATAAGCCGTTCCGACAAAAGGATCTACATACTGCAAAATAGTTGCAGCCTCTTTTCGACAAGAGGAAAATAAAATAAAGAATGACATCAAGTATAAACTTGCCGTTAGATTTGCTATTTTCTTTTTCATCTGTTTAAAATTTTAATTTTTAATTATTTGTATTCTAACCATGCTGTAACTTCCGTTGTTTTATTCACCGAGAATCGTATCCACCGGGCGCTAAATTCTTCCGGAAATTTATGCGTAAACTCCGTAGCGGGATTTACGGTGAAATTTTCGTACTGCATCCAACATCCGTCTCCTGCCGGGTCTACTTCTACGGTAAAATTTACCGGCTGTTTCGAGCGATGAGACAATTTCAGCGTTTTTTCATCGTAAAATCCGATTAAGTATGGATCGGATGCAGCGCCCTGTTCTACTTTCGTATCTTTCCACGGGCCGCCTTTGCCGGCAGGTTTTCCGAGTTTCCACAAATCGTCGATGTTGCCAGCCCACAGGCTTGCTTTTTTATCTTCGGAAACAATGATATGGGGATTGTTCCGGGAGTTTTCAGACGAGATACCCGTTAGAATCAACAATCCCCTGTACGAGGCGTAATCATTTATCTTCAAGTTATGGGAAGATATGGGGCGTATTTTGGCAAAACCGTCCGCATTCTCGGCGGGAAGTTCGTAAAACGTTCCGTGACAGTTGAACAAATCCCTTTCGGTAACAACCTCCCTGCATATTCTCAATTTTCCATCCAAGGTTGGAGTCGTATAGCGTTCGTCTCCAAGCGGCAGCCTCCAACGGCGGTTTTTATCGTCAGTAATCAGGATAGAAGAGGCGGTTATTTCCACAGCTTGCCGGGGAATGGTAAAATGTTCGCGTATAAAATCAGCCGTTTCCGCGTCGTTTTTCGCGGTTAAGTTCATTGCTTCGTCCAACTCGTAATAGCCGGTTTCCCCTCCGGATTCGTTGTTTGCCAGCAGTCCCAAAGCGCGGCGGTTATCCCCCAACGCATAAAGCAAAGCTCCCGTTGAGGAGTTTTTATCATCAATAGCAGCCAAGCCCTTAAAAATATCCGTAAGATTTCTCCTTTTGTCTTTTACACTGAAATTAAACGCAACGGTCGCTACGGTTGCTTTATCCACTTTGGCGCGAATCCATTCTCCTTTTTCATTCCCGCTGAATGTTATAAAAGCCGACGATTGGGCGGGCACGGAAACCGAGCGCAGTTTTTCCCAGGTATTTCCTCCCGATTTATCTACTTCAAAAACAAATTCGACCGGATTGCTTCCCGCGTTTTTTATCCAACAGCTACGATATTCCCATCCCGCAAACAGAAACGGTTCCGATATTTCATTCGCATCGAGTTGTTCGTTCAACCAGATATAACCCGATGAAGTGATTGTCCCTAAATTGTCCGGCGTAGTAACGTCGGCAAACCACAAGTTGGAATGGGATTGCCCCGCCCCGTGTATATTTCCTTTTACCTTGCGCGTATTCAGGAATTCTTTTTGCGCGCTGTCGTCGCATCCGAATACCAATTGATTGTTCCAACGCGTGAAATCGCCGATTACTTTAAGATAAGACGAGCGCGGACGGATTCCGGCTGTATTGGATGATGAAAAAGTTTCGGGAAAATGCCAAAACATGCCGTGCATCGTCATCAGGTAATCGGGCGCTTTATCCGTTCCGATATTGCGGATGCGGGGCCATTCCGTGTTCCATCCGTGCGCTCCGTCGTATGAATAGCTCGCTTTCGGAAGGCGGAAAAATGACCACGCGCCTTTATCTTTCAACGCTAAAATCACAGACTTGCAATCCCACCCGACAGCCCAAACAGGGTCGGTTTCGGGATTAGCGTTTCCGTAAATTCCACCGGGTCCTGTTATTTCCGTAAACTGGTTCCGGCGGACGACTTTCCAATCCGACCCATTCCATTCGGATAAGGAGCCGGATTCCACGTCGAACTTGTGCAGGGCTTTTTCGGTTGCCTCGCCGTTATTGGAAAAGTACAACGCTCCCTGACCGGAATATAATCCTTTTCCATGCGCTCCCGGCAACAAGTCGTTTCGGGGATTCACGCCGGGATGTTCCGATTTGTTGAAATTTCCATCTCTGTACAATTCCGTTGTTTCCAATGTATGGACGTCGACTTCATAGAAACCTTCCTCCATTGTTGCGATATAAATTTTGTTGGCGGGGTCGGTCAAATGCCTTGCTGTTCCGGTATATCTTCCGGGCGCTTTTTCGTAAGATATTATACGTACATATCCCAAACTGTCTATGGCGTAAGGCCCGATAAACAGTTGATTGCTTTCCCTGTGAATCAACCGGTTGGCAGGAGTTCCCCCTGTGCTCTCGGGACGTGTAACAATGTCCAAACCGGGGCTTATTTCGTAGAGTTTATCCGACGATCCGAAGGGCAAGTGGGGCCCGTAGGTTATTACCCAAAGCTTGCCCGCCCAAGGAACTACGGCTCCTGTTCCACATTCGCCTTCATTGTTGTAATATGCCAAATG
>JAISXQ010000238.1 GCA_031270425.1 Prevotellaceae bacterium
GAAAGTCAAAATAAGGCTCGCCGATAATGCCGAAATTGCGGTAATCGTATTTTTTCCACAAGTCGCGGTTGTCGTATTTACTCCAAGGATTACCATCCATGGCAATGGTTGAAATGGGAACAAAGAAACGCAAGTTGGATAAATTTTGCCGGAACAAGTCGATAGCCTCCTTACAATTCCCTCCGGCTTGCGTTAAATCGCGGTAATGGTAGCCGATTTCATGACCTGAGGACGCGATTTTTTTTATAATGTCCGTATCGAAAACACGGGCGTTTGTTCTAAAATAGTAAGTCGCTTTTAATGACAGTACGGATTCTATTTCTGCAATTTTCAGGGTATTGGCAGGTTTATTGTCAATATCATGGCGTATGACAACAAACTTGCCGGAAGCCTTACCGGAGCAATATTCTTCGAAAGTAAAAAAAACGTATCCTTTTTCAAGAAGGGTATCCAAGAGTTTTTTGTATGTCGACAGTGTAAAATCTTTCATTTTCAGACTCTTATAATTTTTCAAAGGCTCTGGTTCATTATACTGTTGCTAAAAATCGTCTCGCAGGCAACTGTTCGTCGAAAATCATAGTTTTGTATATTTTTTTATTTTCCGCACAGTTTCGTTACAAATATAATAAAAAAAGGAATATATCTTGCCTCTTTTATGAAAAATGAGGATTAATCTTTCACAAATAACCGGATTAAAAGAATGAAACGGATATTTTCCCTTAGGGCAGTTTTTCTTAATTTGGCTAACCAATTCAAATCAGGAAAACGACAAAAAGAAATTACAATCATTACGGAAAAATTTCTGTAATCAAAAAAAAAAACTATCTTTGCATCCAGATTATTAAACTATAAAATTTAGTCAAGAATTATGGTAAACTATAAAGATTTAGGTCTTGTAAACACACGCGACATGTTTGCGAAAGCAGTTGAGGGAGGATATGCAATTCCCGCTTTCAACTTCAACAACATGGAGCAGCTGCAAGCCATTGTACAAGCCGCATCGGAAACAAAATCTCCGGTCATTCTTCAAGTGTCGAAAGGCGCCCGCGACTATGCTAACGCTATCCTTTTGCGTTTTATGGCGCAGGGAGCGGTAGAATATGCTAAAAGTTTAGGTTGGGAAAAACCGCAAATTGTTCTCCATCTCGACCACGGAGACACTTTTGAAACCTGTAAATCATGTATCGATTCCGGTTTTTCTTCGGTCATGATCGACGGTTCGCACCTTCCCTACGAAGAAAATATCGCTCTCGCGAAAAAAGTGGTCGATTACGCGCATCAATTTGATGTTACGGTAGAAGCCGAACTCGGCGTCCTTGCCGGAGTTGAAGACGAGGTAAGCTCCGAGCATCATACCTATACCCGTCCAGAGGAAGTGGTTGATTTCGCGAAAAGAAGCAGTTGCGACTCGCTGGCGATTTCGATAGGAACTTCCCACGGAGCGAACAAATTTACGCCCGGACAATGTACCCGCGACGCCAACGGAATTTTGGTTCCTCCCCCGTTGCGCTTCGACATTTTGGAAGAAATTGAAAAAGAACTTCCCGGATTCCCGATCGTATTGCACGGAGCATCTTCCGTACCACAAGAGGAAGTAGCTAAAATCAACAAATACGGCGGCGCTTTGAAAGACGCTATCGGTATCCCCGAAGAACAGTTGCGCAGGGCTGCAAAATCGGCTGTTTGCAAAATTAATATCGACTCGGACAGCCGCTTGGCTATGACAGCCGCTATCCGCGAAGTATTTGCTACAAAACCGGCGGAATTCGATCCCCGCAAATATCTGGGACCTGCCCGCGAAAGTGCGAAGAAGCTTTACAAACATAAAATTGAAGCCGTACTCGGCAGCAATGGTAGAGCATAAATGCGAAGAAAGTTTTGTTTTTCATAACGAAAAGGCTTGGATGTGATATTCAGGCTTTTTTTCTGCAAAAAACAATTAAATTCTTTATCGAAATGCACTTTCCGCTATGTTTTTCCGTTACATTTCCGTATATTTACACCCAAATATTTGTCAACAAGCCATTTTTTAGCAATGATACTGACCCATCCCGACGAACAAATCGAAAAGAAATCACGGTTGTACGGAGTAATCGGCACGACAACCGCAGGAGCCTTGCTCTTCGCTTTTTTATTGTTGTTTTACATGCCTGCCATCTTTTTACCCGAAAACGACGGCATTTTAGTCAGCTTCGGCGATTCCTTCGATGGTGGTGGAACAGGGGGAGATTTCTATGGAGGCAGAACCGGCGGCGGAGGAAACGCCGATGAATATGCCGCGCCGCAAGGCTCTGTTCAGGAAATAAAACCGGCAACGCCGGAAAAAACCGCTCCGGCGCAGACACAAAGCGCTCAGGCGGATAACATCGCAACTCAGGATGATATGTCGGCGGCTACTGTTAATCAGCAAAAGCAGGAACAGGAACGGCAGGAGCAACAGCGGATACAGTCCGAACAGGAAAGGGCGAAATTAGCCGAACAGCAGCGCATTGCCGAACAGCAAAAGTCGACGAAAGAAATTGAACAAAAAAGATTGGCGGCAGAAGCGGAACAGCAGCGTCTCGCGGCGGAAGCCAGAAAAAAACAGGAAGCCATTGATAAAGCCGACAGATTAGGCAGCGCACTTGCCGGAGGCTCAAACGCTTCGGCGGGAAGCGGAACAGGACACGGCAGCGGAACAGGAACAGGAAATGCCTCCGGCGACGGAACAGGAGCGGGAACAGGAACAGGAGCCGGCGTTGGCGATGGAACGGAGGACAGCCGCCAGGGAAATCCTGTCGGGAAAGGATCGCCTACCGGAAGTTGGTTGCTTAAAGGCAGGGAACTTCTCGGAAGTTTGACTCCTCCGGTTTATAGCCGGAATGTGGAAGGTAAAATCACCGTTAACATCCGGGTGGATAAAAGCGGAGTCGTTGTAAGCGCGGCTATCGGCGTGCCTACCACTATTTCTGACGCCGAAACAAGGAATGCGGCAATTGTGGCGGCAAAAAAAACGCGTTTTTCCATTGCCAGCGGACCGGATATTTCTGGAATAATAACGTATA
>JAISXQ010000010.1 GCA_031270425.1 Prevotellaceae bacterium
ATCAGCGAAGCGGTGTAGTCGCTGCCTCCGCGTTGCAGGTTGTCGATTTCCCCGTAAAAATTCCGGCAGATAAAGCCTTGGGTAATATATAGTTCCTTATCGGGACATTGCTCCAGTTCTTTTTTCAGAAGTTCGGCAATGCCGGCGGTATCCGGTTCGGCGTTTTTGTCGATACGCATAAAGTTCAATGCCGGAAGCAGTGCGCTGTCCTCTCCCTTTTCTTGCAGATACAAGTGGAACATGGACGTCGAAAGTAATTCTCCCTGTGCTAAAATCGCCTTTTCTTCAAACAGGGTGAAAACCGATTTGGAAAACGAACGGATGTAGTTGAAGTGCGATTTGATAATTTCTTTTGCATCGTGTTTTGCATCGGGCGTTGAATACAATTCTTCAATTACATTTAAATAACTGTTCTCCAATACGTTGATACGTTCCAAAGCCCCCGACGTGTTGTTTTTGTAGAAATAGTCCGATATTTCGATCAAGCTGTTCGTCGTTCCCGACATGGCGGAAAGCACAACTATTTTCTGATCGCCGCCGGAGATAAGTTTTGCAACTTCTTTTATACGGGCAGCGGATCCAACCGACGTCCCTCCGAATTTCAATACTTTCATTTAGATTGTTTTATAATGAGTTTCAAGCAAGTCAAAAATCGACAGCAAAAATAATACTTTTTTTCGCTATAACATACACCTCCGGTTCGTTTATTTCGTTAATTGAGCTAAGGGGAGCGAAAAGAAGATCCATAAGCAAGAAACTTTACCTTTCCTGACGCGGGGAAACAACGTTCGGCAAATTAGCACATCAGCACATCAGCACATCAGCACATCAGCACATCAGCACATCAGCACATCAGCACATCAGCACATCAGCGCATCAGCACATCAGCACATCAGCAAATCTATTGTGGTTTTTGTATTTTTTGTCATGTACTAAACACAAAAAACACAAAATTCTACCTGATAATCGAAGGGAAAATAGTACTTTTGACGATTCGGAAAATAATTTTTATAAACGACAACTAATTATGAGAAAAAACAAATTTCAGTCAGCAGTTATTTTATTACTGTTATTTATCGGCGTTGTTCATGTTGCAGCGCAGCAAATGCCGCCCGTACCCATCGATTCAAAAATCCGGTACGGCAAACTCGACAACGGTTTAACCTATTACATCCGTGCCAACCAGCAGCCGAAAGACCGCGCCGAGTTCTATATTGCCCAAAATGTGGGCGCAATACTGGAAGAAGACCACCAAAACGGTCTGGCGCATTTCCTGGAACACATGGCGTTCAACGGAACGAAACATTTCCCCGGCAAAGGAATCATCAATTATTTTGAATCCGTCGGCGTGCGTTTCGGATATAATATAAACGCTTACACTTCGCTGGACGAAACGGTGTATAACCTTTCAAACGTACCCACTACACGCGAAGGAATTATCGACAGCGCGTTGCTGGTACTGCACGACTGGTCGAGTTTTATTGCGCTCGAAGGCGGGGAAATCGACAGCGAGCGCGGCGTAATTCGCGAAGAATGGCGCACCGGAGCGCAAGCCGACCGCCGTATGTGGAAGGCTGCCAACAGTCAGAAATACCCCGGTTCGCAATATGCCAAGCGCGATGTGATAGGCGATACCGCCGTAATAAACAACTTTTCGCATCAGGCGCTCCGCGATTTTTACGAAAAATGGTACCGTCCCGATTTGCAGGCTATTTTGATAGTGGGCGATGTGAATGTGGATGAAATTGAAGCCAAAATAAAAACCCTGTTCTCGGATATTCCGAAAAAGGCGAATGCCGGAGAACGCCCCATATATCCGGTTTTGGATAACGAAGAACCGATCGTATCGATTGTAAAAGACCGCGAGGCGGCTTATACGCGCATTCAATTGGAGTATAAAAAGGAAAAACTTCCCGCCGATTTCAAATTGTCCGTTAGCGGATACGGCTTTTCGATTATCAACAATCTGATTTCACAAATGCTGAACGAACGTTTGCAGGAAATCACGCAACAGGCTGACGCTTCGTTCGTAGCCGGATTTTCGTACTACGGAGAACTGGTAAAATCGAAGGACGCATTTATTCTGATTGCCGTACCCAAAGAAGGTCAGGAATTGAAAGCCTTGTACGATTTAGCCGTAGAAGGCGAACGGATGCAACGCTTCGGATTTACCAACGCGGAACTGGAACGTGCCAAAACCGATTTGCTCGCCCGTATCGAAAAAACCTACAACGACCGCGACAACCAAGAAAACAACGCTTTGGTGAACGAATACGTCCGCCATTATTTGGACGACGAGCCTGTCCCCGGCATCGAATGGGAATATCAAACCCTGCAATTACTGCTTCCGCAGTTGTCGTTAGACATGGTCAACCAATTGGCAAAAACCTATATAACCGACGAAAACCTGATTATTTCGTTTACCGCTCCCGATAAGGAATCGCTTCAACTGCCGGGCAAAGACGAGATTCTGGCTGCAGTAAAAAGCGTAAACGGACTTGAACTTACGGCAAAAGAGGAGGAAGATGTAAGCAAACCCCTGATCGAACAAACGCCTAAAGCCGGAAAAATAAAAAAAGTAACGCAAAACAACAGCCTGGGCACAACCGAATGGCTATTAAGCAATAATGTGAAAGTTGTTTTCAAACCGACCCGCTTCAAGCAGGATGAAATCCTGTTCAGCGCTTTCAGCGAAGGCGGACTCTCGAAGGTTGCCAATGTATCCGATTTGCCGTCAGCCGTTTTAGCTACCTCTATTGCAGATTTCAACGGCTTGGGAAATTTCAACCAGACAGATTTACGGAAAGCGTTGACGGGAAAAATCGCGTCCGTATCGCCTTATATCGGCTCGTACAGCGAAGGCTTTTCGGGCAATTCTTCGGTAAAAGACTTTGAAACGATGTTGCAGCTTATTTACCTGAATTTTACGGCGGTACGCAAAGACGACAACGCCTACCAGGCTTTTATAAATATGCTGCGCACAAGTCTGGCAAATGCCGACAGCAATCCGAAAACAGCTTTTTCCGATACCATCAACCTGTTGAACGCCAACCGTCATCCGCGGGCGGTATTATTGAAATTAAACACCTTGGAGCAAGTCAGTCAGGACAAGGCTTTGAGCATATTTAAAGAGCGTTTTGCCAATCCGGCTGATTTCATCTTTGTATTTACGGGAAGCATCGATCCCGAAAACGAAGCTGTAAAGAAAGCTGTCGCTACTTATCTGGGAGCTTTGAAAACCCAAAAAGGCAAGGAAAAATATACCGACCACAACATTCGGAAACCCAACGGAAAGGTAAACAACTATTTCAGCCGCGAAATGGAAACAAAAACGGCGTCGAACTATATTTTGTACAGTGGGGCAACGCCGTACAACGTACAAAACCGCACTACCTTTACCGCCATCGGAAATATCCTGTTCAACCGTTACCTCGAAAGCATCCGCGAAAAAGAAGGCGGCTCCTACGGTGTGGGCGTGCGTGGAAATGTGGGTGATGCGCCTGTTCAGGAGGCGACGTTATATATGCAGTTCGATACCGACCCCGAAAAACAGGAAAGCCTGTTGGGCATTATCCATGCCGAAGTGGACGAAATCATTGCGAACGGAGCACGCGAAGACGACCTGCAAAAAGTAAAGGAAAACCTCCTGAAACAATACAGCGAAGATTTGGAAGAAAACGCCTGGTGGCGCAATGCCCTTGTCCTGTATTATCAGAACGGGCTGAATCTGGTGAAAGATTATAAGGCTTCGGTGGAAGCGTTGACTTCCGGCTCCATCCAACAGGCATTGAAAACGCTTGTAGAACAAGGCAACGTACTTGAAGTGGTAATGTCGCCCGAAAAATAAAAGCCGCTTACGTTACGCCGGAAAGTTACAAAAAAAACATCGTGGGAGGATTTCTCTCTTACGATGTTTTTTTTCACTACTGACCGACAAAAATTTTGAATAAAAAAGGGGCAACCATATTGCAGATTACCCCTCCAAGTTG
>JAISXQ010000046.1 GCA_031270425.1 Prevotellaceae bacterium
ATGTACGTCGCTGTTTCGGAAGCTGACGCTCCGGTCAGTTTGGGAATATACGACACAAAATCAGGCGGAAAGTTCCAGGTAAAAACTTTCTGGGCGTTTACCGCATCTGCCGGTACAGAATTATTGTTTAAAGACCAGGAGAATTGCACAGATTCGTTGTTTGAAAACGGAAAATACTTGTTGTCTTTGATGGCAGGACTAACGATAACAGGTGCAGAATATCCCAAATTATAGGTTATTCCTGCGAAAAACGAACCTGCCGCTATGGGATATGCTACCCAAAGGGGATCGGCAGCGGCAGCCTTACGCTGCAATTTCACTCCTTCCAGTCCCGCGCCCAGATTTTTTGTAACAGCATTGTCCTTAGCTGCGTCTTTTGTATTAATTTCTACTATTCTATCCTTAATTAATAAATCCTTGACATTTATTTTTTTTGCCGAAATACCGGTTGTTCTTTCCGGTAAACTGTTTAATTTTGCATCAGCCTTTTCGGCAAAAGGACTACCTGCCAGTACCGTTGAAGTTACTGCAAGTACAAGAACTGTTGTTGCGATATAAAACTTTCTCATAACGTTTAAAATATTTAACTGATTATCAAATTTTGTTTATCAATTATTAATTCTTTTTTATTCCGAAGAAGGTATTGTTGTGTATGGAACCAAAGCGGATGTATTCAAAATATTCATCAGGTATGGCAATATAGTCTTTTCCCGTTTCCGTCAATACGGTAAGAAAGGCGTCCAGTTCGGGTCGTATCAGGTCTAAATACGTGCCTGACGGAAAGGCTCCAAGCCCGGATCTTTTTTCGAAACGGAAAGAGTCGCCTCTGCTGTTTAGATTTCCGGTTATTTTTACCGGATACTTGGCGGCTACATCCGAATATCGGTCTCCTTCTTCTGTTTCAACTATATACTGTACCTCCACATTATACGAAAGGCTTCCGGAAGGCGCAACGAAAGCCATACGGTAAAACTCGATATTACGTGAAGTTAAAATCGAATCTATTTTCCAGTATTGCAAATATAAATCCTGATTCAAATGGGAAAATAAATAGGTTTCGCCGGCTTGAAACAGGCGGCTAAAATCGCCGGGCATTACAAAATTTGGGACGCCGGCAGAAAGCGCGGCATTTCCGGCGCTGAAAATGCCGGTCGCCTTATCAAAATCCAAACCTTTTACGGTTTTTCCTTTGATTGTTACGGGGTGGATAAATTCCAAACCCTTGTCGTTGAAAGCTATCCCATTGCTTATAACGCTCAAACTATCGTGTTCGTTGATGAATATAGCGTCGAAACGGCGGGTTATTTTATGGTATGAACCCAAAATAAGGGTTGTCCCATCGTCGAAGTTAAGCAGTTTAAAGTATTTGTTCATCCCGCCGTTGGAGAACTTGTCCATCACGTTGTTTACGTCGTCCATATAGCTATTCCAATCGCCGTCAAACTTTATCAGGCTGATTTTCGACAAGTTCTTTTTCGCTTGAAAGAAAATAGTGTCTTTGTCGGCGGAATAACGTTTCCAGACGAATTCTTTATCGCCGCTCAAACCGCTTCCTGTAACATATTTACCGGGGTCGGCAACATCGGTCAACACATCGTTGTACGAAGAAAAATCCAGCACAATGCCTCCCTGCGATTTATTGACGCCGAATTTACTGGTGTAAACTCCTTGCGGAAAGAGGGAATCACCCTGTACCGTTACGTTTTCGCCGTCAAATTTCAGCAGGAAATTATATGCGCCGAACTGAGCGGTATCGGTATAATAAGTCAAACGCCAACCTTTATCCGACGACGCCAGGGCTTCTTTCAGCGTGGCGGCGGCTTCTTCCAAACGCTGGTCGGCAGGCTTGTCGAAAATGTCTTTTTCCTGAAACAAACATGATTGCAGGATGGGAAAACATAACAGCAAAACGACCATTATTTTTGTTAATTTCATTTTTCTATAACGTTTAAAAAATTAATGATTATCGTATTTAATGCGAATTACAGCTGCAAGATTTTATTCTATCGGGATAAAGCGTTGCCCGTTTATCGAACGGAACATCGCTGTGGAACGCCGATTTTTGCGGGATAGGGGAAGAATCTCCGCTATTCGTAAAAGTTAACAACCCTAAGGTCGGAACTTCCGCACTCCTGCTCAATACAATCTCGCGCATTTTATCCAGGTCGATATTCCAGACTTGCTTAAAATAGTTTCTTACTATGGTCAATTTCTTATTCATAATCGCAATGCCTTCCGCGCCGCCTTTCGCCCACTCGTTGTCCCACCAGCTTTGCGAATTAGTTACGTAATACGAATAGTATTCTACAAAGTCCTCGTTATGATTCATCATCGAATACGCCGAAATAAAGCCTTTCTTTCGGTATTTAACCGTATCGCGTACTTCGTAGATCCAGTTATTTCCTATATAATCGGCGTTGCTTATTTGCTTCCATTCCGTATCGTATTCTTTCGTTTGATGAAGGATGTGCGCAAATTCGTGATGCATGGTATGGAAATAATAATAATTCAAATTTTCCATGTCAATACTGTTCACGTCCAAATTGTTTACCATATACAGCGTAACTTTCAGACCTCCTTCGGCTGTACCCAACACTATCGAACCATCGTCATTATAAGCAGGAGATCCGATCAAATGAATAATTTTGGGTACATATTTACGCATAAAATGCTTGTTGCCCAGCATTTCATCGTAAGCGTCTATCCATACATGCTTCACTATTTGAGCCAAGGCTACCGCATTTTCTTCGCGGGCGGGTACCAGATTGTAACGTATATCGCTCTCGATGTCTTCAAATTTATATTTGAAGTCAATATTATATTCTTTCGTATAATTTTCATACAACCATTCTTCAAACGGTGTTTTCGTTTTTTCGGTCGTATCAAAAATACTCTTGTTCCTGTCGATCGGATCCTGGTCGCAGGAATTAAAAATCAGTATGCTGCATACGAAGAAGCTAACTATTCTCTTTGTCATAATAATACTATCTTATTCTCTTATTTTACATTATCTTGGATTCGGTTCCAACCCCGCGCTTATTACGCTCTTGGGTATTTGCAAAGCCCTGCGCGGATCATCTTTGCGCAGCACAAATTCTTCGCCGTAGGTCGTTATGCGGTTTCCGTCAACTTTCCTCCGGTAAATTTCTATTCCATATCGTTTTATATCATTCCAACGGATACCTTCATGCAGACAGAGTATGCGCCGGAGCTGCAAAATACAGTGGATAAGGTTTTCCTGTTCGCCCGTTTCCAAATTAAAATCAGGATGCAGTTCTTTCTTCGGCGACAAATATTCGGTAGGCGTATAATAATAACGATTATTGTAAAAATCGTTTATCCTTGTACGAGTAAGTTGTGGAGCCGTTTTTCCTGCTGTCGTATCGGCGAATACCGACAAAAAGGTATTTATATCCGCCAACGCGCCATCGTAGTCTTTCAGCAATACTTTGGCTTCGGCGCGGTTCAGCAACGCTTCGTCGGTCGAAAAACAAACTTGTACGAAATTGGGATAGCCGATGCCGGCTACAACATCGGTATATTCAAAATATTCCCAATATTTAAGCATCTGATACTTGGGTAAGCCTCCCGTGTAACTGAAAGCTTTGTAGGCAAACGCGTCTTTTGATGCGCCCCATGGACCTGTTGATTCCGAAGTTTCCGTTTGGCAAATATAGCGGTTGTGGCAGTATTTCGATCCAATGCTGTAAGGTCCGTGCGTGCGCTGCCAGAGCGAGCCGTGAACGGTAATGAGGAGGTTCGCCGGATTTGTAGCGTCAATAAAATTATTACCACGAGTTTGGAAGTCATTTTCTTTGGCAATCGTATTCCAGTTGCGAAGCGCCGAAGCGACATTCGTTTCGGGAAATACCATATCGGCATAATACAATGCTTTGTCGTTTTTTCCGTAATACAAATAGAAACGGGCTGCAAATGCCGCGGCGGCTTTTTTATTGAAATGGTACTTGGGCTGTTCGTATTGGGTATCGTCTATCAAGGGAAAACCTGTCGTAATATCCTGTTCTATTTTTTTGTAAAGTTCGGCTACCGTACCGCGTTCGTACTTCGGAATAACCGTTGTTTCAGGCGTTATAGGGTAGGGGAGCCCTAAATCCGCGTCGCTTGTAAGCGGGCTGTAAGCTTTGCAGAAAATATTCGACAGCAGGAACATATTGTAGGCACGCGTTAGTAAAGCTTCGCCTTTTTGATGACCGTTTTCGTTACCCAATACTTCAATAGCGTGTAAAGCCTGATTGGAAGCGGCAATAGCGGAATAACAGCCCGACCAGAATGCCGAAGGCGAATCCTGACCGATATAATCTACATCCTGCCAGAAAAACACTGTTTTGTCCATTTCCGTACCCTGGGCAAAATTCCCGATAATTTCGTCCGTATTGTCCGATGAAAATTCGGCAATATACCAGCTCGAAGAACTGGGGTAAGCTGTAACCAATAACTTGGATATTTTACTTTTATCGTAAACATCGGTACGGTTATCGGGCATTACGTCTAAAAAATCGTCGCATGAAACGAAAATCAGGGTCAATAATATAATCGGTAAAAAAATTATCCTTTTCATTTTATCTTTCAATAATTAATACAGTCTTTTTTAGAAAACGGCTCTTAACGTCATCGTAAATTGTTTTGGCACAGGCGTTGCCACACCGCCCGAACGGAAAAATTCAGGATCCTGACCGTTCAGTTTCCGGTCGGCATAAAGCAACATCAGGTTGGTTGCCTGAACTTTAAGAGATAAAGCCGATACAGCGGCGCTTTCCCCAAATAAACTTTTCGGGAAATCGTAAGTCAGCGATATTTCTTTCAAGCGGACAAAATCACCTTTGGCAATTCGTACATCGGAATAATTATATGCATTATACGTTTGATTCAAATAATAATTGGTATTGGCTTGACGATAAGAAATTATTGTGGGAACATCCGTATAATTTTCATCTCCCGGCAGCGCCCAGCGGTTTTTAAATTCTCTTGTCATAGCCGTCAAGTCGGAATAGGAACTCTTGAAAACAGGATCTAAACGAACGACATTTCCGAACGAATAGGTAAGGAACAAATTAAATTTCAGATTTTTGTATCGGAGAATATTCCCCAAACTTCCTGTTATGGGGGGATCGGTCGGTCCTTCGTATTTTAGATACTGCGTAATATTATCCCTGTTTTGAAAATTAATCTCCGGATTGTTATACGAAGAAATACTTCCGTCTTCACGCAGGAAAGTCGGCACGCCATTCTCGTCCAATCCCTGATAGCGGAACGAGAATAAACTGCGCACAGGGTAACCTTCTCTTGTAAATCCTGTTCCGGTAATAAGACTCATAGCATAAGTCATTGATTCCAACCGGGTAACTTCTGTTTCACTTAATCCGAAAATAAAGTTGGTCGTCCAATCAAAATTTTTCCGCGTAATGTTTTTTGTTGTTAAAGTAAATTCAAATCCGTGTGATTTCATGTCGGCAACGTTGGCGTATTTATAACTTTCTCCGCCGACTCCCTGCGTATAAATCAAACCGATAAGGTCGAAATTATTCCGGGTAAACCAGTCCATGCTTACATTCACTTTGTTGGTAAAGAATCCCATTTCGGTACCGATATTAAATTCGTGTTTCTTTTCGTAAGTGAGTTCGCTGTTTTCCAAGCCGGAAATAGCGAGCGCACTTTCCTGTACGTTTGAAAACGGACGGTATGGAACGGTACTTTTTATAATAACATTCGAGTTGGATACAAAATTCGGTACGGGAGAACCTGTCAAACTGTATGAAGATTTGAATGTCATGTGCGAAAAGGCTTCGGGGAAAGATTTAAAGAAATCTTCTTCGTGTACGTTCCATGCTACACCGATGTTCCATGTAGGCAGCCAGCGCGATTTCCGCGAAAGCCCCATTTGGTTAGTCCCTTCGTAGCGTCCTGTGAGGTTGAGCGAATAAATTCCTTTGTAACTGTACGTTGCCGACCCAAAGAAAGCCGCCATACGCGAGGTGTAGCGCGAAATTCCAAAATAGTTTCCTCCCTGTTCTTTCAATTTTTTAAAATATTCATACATGGTAAAGGGAATTTCTCCCAATGAATATTGCAAGCCCCATCCGGTATAAGCGTCCTGTTCGCGGACAGTGGAATTAATCTCGCTGCCTCCGAAGAAATTAATAATATGAGTATTGTTAAAATCCTGTACCCACGAAAGCGTTGTTCGGAAGTCGATAGTCCGCATTTTATAATTATTCCTGTTGTAAATACCTCCTTCGGGTAAAACCGTTATGGGCAAAGCATAAGGATTGTCCGGATCCTTGTATAAAAGTGGATTGTTCTCCCTGATGGTGGCGTCATCCATAGCCCTGTAAGCTTGCGCCTGATTCGATTCGTCTTTACTGTGGTGTTCCTGCGAACTTGCTTTTTGGTTGTAGGAAGCAAGGGCTGACAACTCCAAGGTCCTGAGAACCTTCCACTTCAATTCACCTTGAAACTTTAAATCGGTTACGCCAATATCCATATAATTATTATCCAATTCATGGAAAATATTAAACGGTGCATAACTCCGTGTGTAGAATGTGTTCGGATCCAATGCTCTGGAAGAGTTAAGAGCATAACTGTAAGGGTTGATGTCAAAATCGC
>JAISXQ010000079.1 GCA_031270425.1 Prevotellaceae bacterium
GTAACGGAGCCGAACTCATGTCCGGTATTGCGCATTTCGTCGCCTGCCGCGTCGAAGAGTTCCGTCGGGAAAGGACCGCTTCCCACGCGGGTGCAGTAGGCTTTGAAAATACCGTAAACGTCGCCGATGTTGTGCGGAGCAACGCCCAATCCCGTACAGGCTCCCGCGCAAATGGTGTTCGATGATGTTACGAATGGATATGAACCGAAATCTACATCGAGCATCGTTCCCTGAGCGCCTTCCGCCAATACCTTTTTGCCCGATTTCAACGCATTGTTTACGTAATGCTCGCTGTCTATCAAATCAAAACGTTTGATAAACTCGATTCCTTCCCTCCATTCTTTTTCGATGGAAGCCAAATCGTATTCGAAATCGTATTGTTTTAAAATAGTTTTATGGCGGTTGACGGCGGTTTGGTATTTTTCTTCAAAATTATGCAGAATATCGCCTACGCGCAATCCGTTGCGGCTTACTTTGTCGGTATAAGCAGGACCGATGCCTTTTCCTGTGGTTCCGATTTTAGAAGCGCCTTTCGCCGATTCGTAGGCGGCGTCGAGCAAGCGGTGCGTGGGCAGGATAAGATGCGCTTTTTTCGATATTTTCAACCGCTTGGTCAGCGGATGACCGAATTGTTCCAAGCTTTCTACTTCCGCTTTAAAAAGCGCGGGATCGAGAACTACGCCGTTTCCGATAATATTGATTTTATCGCCTTGAAAAATACCCGAAGGAACGGAACGAAGAACAAACTTTTTACCTTCGAACTCCAAGGTGTGTCCCGCATTCGGACCTCCCTGAAAACGTGTAATCACATCGTAATTCGGAGTAAGTACATCTACGACTTTTCCTTTTCCCTCGTCGCCCCATTGAAGCCCTAATAATACATCTACTTTCATTTTAATAACTGAATAATTGAACAACTGAATAACTGATTTTTTTTTTACCGCTTACTGCTGTTTACCGCTGTTTACTTTTATTTCCTGCATTTATTACACACTCCGTAAACATAAAGCGAGTAATGCGACAACTGCGTGCGCGGATTTCGTCGTGATAAAATGGTGTTTTTTATTATTTTGTCGGAAAATTCCCGCACACTACCACATTTGGAACATACAAAATAATGTTGGTTCGCCTTTCCCGAATTTTTCCGGTACAGCGTATGCTGATTACCAACCTGATGTTTTACAATCAGTTGGCAGTTTAACAGCAATTCCAGCGTATTGTAAATCGTAGGCAAACTGACAGGATAATGAGCGTGATTTTGCATAAGCGAAAATAAAAGTTCGGCGGTAAAAAACTTCTTTTGCGCATAAACACACTCCAAAATAGCGTAACGTTCGGGCGTTTTCCGGTATTTGCGTTCGGTAAGGTATTGCGTGAATGCCTCGCCAAATGCTTCGTATGAATAATCTTCTTTCACAATAATGGTTTTAGTTGTTCCCGACAACCTGAAATTCAACGCAAACCGCGTACAATTCGTTACTACATAAGTCCGGCTGTCGATTTTCACAACAGCCGTCAACAAAAATACATTTTTTATACGACTTAAACTTACTTTTTTAGCTAAAAAAAATAAATTTTCTGTCATTTAGCTGTAAGAAGCCAAATTAAATAAAATTTAAACGAAACAGGGAAATTGCTTTTCTTATTGATTTGAGCCCGAATTGTTCGATATTGAGGTCGTTAAGCGGAACAAAAAAGCATTCCGCCACATCGTCGGAAGCGGTTAAATTGTCGCAAGATTCCAATTTGCATTTGAAGAACATATCCAATGTAGGGATGGTTAAGCCGCTGTATTCGTATTCGTTAGGAAGGGAAAACAGAAATCTCACCTCCGTTACCTTAGCCCCGAGTTCTTCGTTTACTTCGCGCACAATAGCTTCTTCTGCCGTTTCGTTTTCGTCGACAAATCCTCCGGTTAAGTCCCAGCTTCCTTTTGCAGGGTCTTTCACCCGCCGGCAAACCAGCAACTCGCCCGCTTCGTTCACTATAAACGCCGCCACAGCCGCCGAAGCGTTTATATAATACACAAACCCGCATTGTCCACATTTTTTCGATTTAACGTTATTCTCCTTAAAATCGGAAGAACCACAAACAGGACAATATTTATACAGTAACGAAAAACGCATATTTATTACAGTTTAAATTAGCAAATTAGTTAATTAATGCGAATCAAGGGTTGAAAAGTCGGTTTGTCCCGCAGGGACATTACTTTATTAACCGTAGATTTTAATCTACGGACAACAATAAACGATTTTAGTAAGCCCTGCAAGGGCGACACTTAACTGCCTTGTGTCGTCCCTGCGGGACTTGGATATGTTTAGTCCATTTCCGTAAGCTAAAAGCATACGGTTAATAAAGTAATGTCCCTGCGGGACAAGCCCGTTTTGAGTATATCAACATCCAATTATCTACTCTTGATTCGCATAAATTAGCAAATTAGCAAGGGTTATTTTATGGTAATTTTAACGCTTGCCGTTTTTCCAAATTCATCAACAAAACGCACAATATACATTCCGTTATTCAAATTGGTTTCCAAACTTCCATTAACCGGTTGGCTTAAAATTTCGGCGCCGGCAACAGAAAAGACTTTTATTACACCTT
>JAISXQ010000107.1 GCA_031270425.1 Prevotellaceae bacterium
AGCTGTAAAATAGTTGGCTACGCTGAACGTTGTTTCGGTAAACCGGAATAGTTTTACCCTCTGAGCATAAGTTCATGTCGAAGACATGGACGGCTATGTGGTCTTTTCTAAACAAAAAATGTGATTGAATGAAAACTATTGTTTTCTATGTGTTTATGTTTGAAAAAATAGTTGTTGTCATGTACTAAATTTTGGTTAATTCTTTTTTTTGAGGCGCTATAAGTTTTTCAAAAGAATTAACTAAAACTTTTAAGGTTTCTCTTTTCCAAGTGTTTTTTGTATTTTTGTGCTCTGCAAAATAACAACAACAGTTTACTTCAAAATGGAAAAGAAATTCGCCGAATATTCCGGTCTTAATTTATCCGACGTCAACAAAGAAATATTGGAACGCTGGCAGGAACACGATATATTCCGCAAAAGTGTAGAGGAGCGCGAGGGTTGTCCCTCTTTTGTTTTTTACGAAGGACCGCCCTCTGCTAATGGTATGCCGGGCATTCATCACGTGATGGCGCGTACGATTAAGGACGTTTTCTGCCGCTACAAAACCATGCAGGGCTTTCAGGTAAAGCGCAAAGCCGGATGGGACACGCACGGTCTGCCCGTGGAACTGAGCGTTGAAAAGGAACTCGGAATTACCAAGGAAGATATTGGCAAAAAAATATCGGTGGACGAATACAACGCCGCTTGCCGCCGCGATGTGATGAAATACACCAAAGAATGGGAAAACCTGACCACCCTTATGGGTTACTGGGTAGATATGAACGACCCTTACATCACCTACGACAACCGTTACATCGAAACGCTTTGGTGGCTGTTGAAGCAATTGTACAACAAAGGATTACTCTATAAGGGCTATACCATTCAACCCTATTCGCCTGCCGCGGGAACCGGATTAAGTACGCATGAATTGAACCAGCCGGGTTGTTACCGCGATGTAAAAGACCGGACGGCGGTGGCGATGTTTCCTTTGAAGAACAAAGATAAAGACTTGTCCCGCCAAAGCGGGAGCACAAAGATAAAAGATTACGGAGGGGCTATTTACTTTCTCGCGTGGACAACTACGCCATGGACTTTGCCTTCAAACACGGCGTTGTGTGTTGGCGCGAATATTGAATATAATTTCGTAAAGGCAAAAAATCAATATTCAGGGCAAGAATGTGTTTATATCCTTGCGAAAGAAAGGGTTAACGCCTATTTTGGCGAAAAAAAGATAGAAAATTTTGAAATTCTTGGCGAAATTTCGGGTAAGGATTTGGTCGGACTTGAATACGAGCAATTAATGCCGTTTGTTTCTCCCCTTCCTTCCCGCCTTAGCGGGACAAGTCCTGGGGAGAACTTGGGGGAGAGGTCGGCATTCCGTGTTATTTCGGGCGATTTCGTAACTACCGAAGACGGCACGGGAATTGTGCATATCGCCCCCACTTTTGGCGCTGACGACGACCGCGTGGCAAAACAAAACGGTATTGTTCCCCTATTGTTGACCGACAAAAACGGCAAGCAAGCGCCGATGGTGGATTTGACAGGGAAATTTTACAACATTGACGATTTAGACGCAGATTTTGTAAAAACGAATGTCGATATTGAACTGTACGGGAATTATGCGGGGAAATTTGTAAAAGACGCTTATTATCAATCTCTTGCCGAAAATCATATCTCGCTTGACGATGAACTTTGCATGTGGCTCAAAGAGCGCGGTTTGCTGTTCAAAAGCGAAAAACACGTACACAACTATCCGCACTGTTGGCGCACGGACAAGCCTGTGTTGTATTATCCGCTCGACAGCTGGTTTATCCGTACTACGGCTTGCCGCGAAGAAATGATCGCGCTGAACAACACCATCAACTGGAAACCGCAATCGACCGGAACAGGACGCTTCGGGAAATGGCTCGAAAATCTGCAAGACTGGAACTTGTCGCGCAGCCGCTACTGGGGAACGCCGCTTCCGATTTGGCGCAGCGAGGACGGGACGGAAGAAATCTGTATCGGTTCGGTGGAAGAACTTTTTGCGGAAATAGAAAAATCAATCGAAGCCGGATTTATGACCGAAAATCCATACAAAAACTTCAAACCGGGCGTTTATACAAAGGAGAATTATGCCGTCGAAAATATCGACCTGCACCGCCCTTATGTGGACGGAATCGTCCTTGTTTCGCCGGCAGGCAAGCCGATGAAACGCGAAACCGACCTGATTGACGTTTGGTTCGATTCGGGAGCGATGCCTTTCGCACAGTTGCATTATCCCTTTGAAACGGAAGAATAAAATTTGAAGCGCCATTATAAATCAAGAATTTACAATTTTGAGGTCACAATTTGTGACCTCAAATTGGGGTGGCAAAAGATAGTTGCCTTTGAAAACAAAATCAAAAGAAAATCATAAATAAAAAATATGAGTTTAAATAAAACAAATTTCAACGCCAATTTTCCCGCCGATTTTATTTCGGAAGGCGTTGACCAAACGCGCGGTTGGTTTTTCACGCTTCATGCCATCAGCGCGATGGTAAAAGGCAGCGTAGCTTTCAAAAATGTGATTTCCAACGGACTGGTGCTCGATAAAAACGGCAACAAAATGTCGAAACGCCTTGGCAATGCCGTTGACCCGTTTTCGACAATTGAGAAATACGGTTCCGACCCATTGCGCTGGTACATGATGACCAACTCCTCGCCTTGGGACAATTTAAAGTTTGATATTGACGGCGTTGAAGAAGTGCGCCGCAAATTCTTCGGAACATTATACAATACGTATTCATTCTTTGCCCTGTACGCGAACGTGGATAAATTTACCGCATCCGAAAATGAAATTCCGGTGGCTGACCGTCCCGAAATCGACCGTTGGATTATTTCGCTGCTTAATACGCTGATAAAAGACGTTACGGCATATTACGAAGATTACGAGCCTACCCGCGCCGGACGCGCCATTACCGATTTCGTCAACGAAAATTTGAGTAACTGGTACGTGCGTTTGAACCGCAAGCGTTATTGGGGCGGCGAATACAACGAAGATAAAATTGCGGCTTACCAAACGCTTTATACTTGTCTGGAAACGGTTGCCAAATTGATGGCTCCGATTGCGCCGTTTTACGCGGAAAAACTGTATTTGGACTTAACGAGCTGTAAGCAGCAAGCGCTAAGCGTACATTTGACGGATTTTCCTGTTTTTGACGAAAGCCTGATTGATTCCGAACTGGAAGAGTGCATGAACTTGGCGCAGCAACTTTCGTCGATGATATTGGCATTGCGCCGTAAAGCGGAGAAAAAAGTACGCCAGCCGCTATCGAAAGCTGTTGTTCCGGCAATCGACGAAAAATCGTTCCGGCAAATACGCTATATTGCCGATTTGGTAAAAGCCGAAGTGAATATCAAAGAGCTTGAAGTAATTCCCGCCGATGCGGAAATGGATAATTTGGTAAAAAAAATTAAACCAAACTATAAAACGCTCGGAAGCCGCTACGGAAAATCGATGAAAGAATTGGCGCAAGCTATTTCGGCATTTACCAAAGAGCAAATCGGCGAAATAGAGCGCAAAGGACAATATTCTTTCACCTTGGCTTCGGGAACTCCGGTTGAACTGAGTTTGGAAGACGTTGAAATCATCACCGAAGATATGCCGGGCTGGCTGGTTGCCAACGAAGGAAAACTGACTGTGGCTCTTGATATTACGCTTACCGGCGGATTGCTGCGCGAAGGAATCGCCCGCGAACTG
>JAISXQ010000147.1 GCA_031270425.1 Prevotellaceae bacterium
GACAAGTTCTTCGGGTACTCTCCCTGACCTCTCCTGTCCTTCGGACATCCTCTCCCAAAGGAGAGGAAAAAAGGAAAAGGAGTATTTGGGAAAGACAACGGAAAAGAGTTTTTGGGGACTTTTTTTGAAGTGAGATATTTCAACATTGGTGATTTCAAAATTTGTTAATTCGTTAATTCGTTGATATGCAATCGTAAATCGCAACTAATTAAATTGTAAATCAAAAAGTCCCCCTTGGGGGAAACAACCTTCGGCGTAAGCTAATCAGGGAACTTCGGCTGGCATCCACTGATACGCTCCTGCATCCGGTTTTTCATTTTCCGTACGACTGTTTCCGTTTAAATCAAGTTCCAGGTTGTATTGACTGAATTGCGTAATAATATCGGGATTTCCCAAACCCCGAAGCGGCGAAACGGAATCGGGCATAAAGTCGAAGTATTTCTTTTCCTTGTTATCGTAGGATGGGTGGCGGAATACCGTGTCGTTTTTTTGATACCAGCGTATATCGCCGAATTGAGGTGTAGCAATCGTATCGTTTACCGCCCTGCGGATGTAAGTGTGGGAGAAGTTTCCGTTGTATTGTTCGGGATATTGCGTCAACAGGCTGAATTCTTTTTCGATGCTTCCCGTAATCACGCAGTTGTAAAAATAGCTTTCCATCGGCGCGATACGGTTCAAATCCATGATCATTACCGCAGGTTCGGCAGGATTGCCGCTACGCGACGCAGGCTGAAATCCGTCGCCGTAAAAATTGGCTATCGTGCAATGGACAAAGGTGTGTTTTCCTCCGTTTAAATAAAGGCAATTCATACCTGTGTTGCTTATTTCGCTGTTTACGACCGTAACATCGCCATTTTGAACCGCCAAGCCGTAGTATGTAAAGTTATGGATGCGGCTGTTGACGATTTCCAGTTTCGGGCGCGTGCCGCTTTGTATGTCGTCGTTCCGAAGGTAAATACCTATTTCTCCACTGTTTATGTTCACATGTTTCAAAATATGCTTGCCGTTCTGACCGTACAGGTAAATGCCGTTCCACTGTCCCGAAACATAGTTATAAGGAACAGGGTTGTCGTAGCCGTCGTATATGCTTATGTCGATATTGTCCATGCGGCGTCCGCGTATGCTGACGGGCTGTTCCCTTGTGCCGAGAGCCTGTAAACTGCCGAGCACAAGCATGTGGGCGCTGTTGTAAAAATAGAGTTTGCATCCGGCGGGCAACGTCAATTTTCTGAGGACGATGAGCGAATCGTAGATTAAATAAGGTCTTTGGGTTGTGAGCGCGCTGTCGCCGTAGATAGTAAGTCCCCGCAGAATTTCCACATCCTGTCCGTAAGCCTCTAATTGCACTTTTTGTTCGTTTCCGTTGGTAATGAATCTGATAGCGTCTTGTTCTATCACCGGCGACGAAGCATTATTCGGATTTATGTTTACCGTAATAAATATATACAAACTGTCTTTCGCACTGATTTCTATATTGTTAAATTGATTATCGTCTTTTGAAGAACCGTCCACGTTAATACGGAAAGAGGAGGATGCGCCTTTTTCCAAGCCGGCATAAGCGATTTTCAGCCTTTCCCTGCTCGGGTTATACACTTTAAGTACGGTTGTAGCGCTACCAATATCCGTAAAAACAGTATCGAAAGAGATTGTATCGGTCGAAAAACTTAGTTTGTACGCGGGATTCGTACCGAAATTATCGTCGTTGCAGGACGAAAAAACCACAATAACCGACAGACTGACTGACAGTAAAAAGAAAGAAATTATTTTTGAATACAATGGCATAAATTTATAAACCTAATCCTATGAAAAAACTTTTATCAACAAATAAACGGAAATAATGCGGATTTATTTCTACAAAAATACGCTAAAACATTTCAAAAAACACAATTACCGGAAATTATTTTATTTTATGCACTATCGATTTTCGATTAAAGAAACATTTTATTGTATCTTTGCAAGAAAGAGTTTTTTAAATATAAATCGCTTAGTACATGACAAAAAGCAAATAAAAACCTGACACATAGGCGACACATAGTATTTTTATTATTTTTTTAAAGTGCACATAGCTGTAAAATATTTAGCTACGCTAAATATTTTACCCTCTGAGCAAAAGTTCATGTCGAAGACATGGACGGCTATGTGCTCTCTTCTAAACAAAAAAATGTAATTGAATTAAAACTATTGTTTTCTATGTGTTTATGTTTGAAAAAACATTTTTTTGTCATGTACTAAATCAACTAATTTCAAACAAATGAAAACACAAACAAGAATTAAATCTCTATCCCTTACAGTATTACTTCTTATTTTTGCAAGTATTTCAGTTGCGCAGAACCAAAGAACAATACGTATTCTGGCAATCGGCAACAGTTTTTCGGTGGACGCCGTTGAAAATTATTTGTATGAATTGGGCGAGGCGGCAGGCGTTAATTTAATTATAGGGAATGCGAATATCGGAGGATGTTCCCTGGAACGGCATCGCAACAACAGCGTTTCCGGTGCAGCGGACTACCAGTATATGAAAATTGTAAACGGAACAAAAACGTTGAAGAAAAAATCGACCCTCGAATACTGTTTGACGGACGAGCCCTGGGATTATATCAGTTTTCAGCAAGTAAGTCAAAACTCCGGCTTGTACGATACGTATTATCCTTTTTTAACAGAACTTGCGGCTTATGTAAAACAAAAAGCGCTGAATCCCAAGGTAACTTACATGCTGCACCGCACCTGGGCTTATGCTCAAAATTCCACCCATAAGGGATTTGCCAATTACAACAACAAGCAGCTAACGATGTACCGCGCTATTGTCAAAACAACTAACAAGGTGAAGAAAAGCACCAAAGATATCGCTTTTATCATTCCTTCGGGCACTGCCATCCAGAATGCGCGTACAAGCGCTTTGGGCGATAATTTTTGCCGCGACGGTTTTCATCTGGATTTGAAAATAGGGCGTTACGTGGCAGCCTGCACATGGTTTGAAAAAATTACCGGCATCAATGTTGTTGGAAATACGGCGACGCCCGAAGGTTTGACAGCGTTTGAAATTGCGGTAGCTCAAAACGCGGCGCATTTCGCTGTGAAAAAGCCCGATAACGTAACATCCATGAAAAAATTTGTTCTCCGTCCGGAGAAAGAAATTGCGTTGCAGGATATGTTTGTTGAAGCGATAAATGATTGAACAAGCACTCCGTCAATTATTCTTTCCAGATAA
>JAISXQ010000198.1 GCA_031270425.1 Prevotellaceae bacterium
CTGACACATAGTCGACACATAGTATTTTTATCTTTTTTTTTAAAAGTGCACATAGCTGTAAAACATTCCGGTAAACCGGAATAGTTTTACCCTCTGAGCATAAGTTCATGTCGAAGACAGGAACGGCTATGTGGTCTCTTCTAAACAAAAAAATGTGATGTAATTGAATTAAAACTATTGTTTTCTATGTGTTTATGTTTGAAAAAACATTTTTTTGTCATATACTAAATATAAGTTGATAACTTTGTCAAATTAAGTAAGTACGTGTTTGAAATTAGTTTATATTATTTTTCTAACCACAACATATTTAACTTAACACTGAACTGTATAAATTAATAATACAAAAAATATAACACAACAAAAACCGTCCATGTTTCATCTAAAAAAACTCCTATTCGGAAAATTAAGCTTTGAACAATATTTAAGATTGCTGCAAAGAGGGTATTTATTCGCATACAGAACAGGTTTGCTTAAATTCAGCCCTGAATATAACTACCACTACAATGTAAAGAAGTTGATAAACAAGGGGGATACGGTTATTGATATAGGAGCAAATCTCGGTTACTATTCGTTTTTATTCGCCCGCTGGGTTGGGAAAACGGGTAACGTGTATTCGGTAGAACCGATAAAAGATTTTAACCGGATATTTAATGAAGTCGCCCGGAAATACAAGCAGCTAACACTATATCCTTACGCCCTCGGAAATAAAGAGAAAACCATACGGATGGTGTCTTCTCCCCATGCCGGATATTTCCGCACCGGCTTGCCGCATGTGTATGACGCGAAAAAAGACGGCGCTTTGGAAAACGCTGAATTTACATTTGAAGCTGAAATGAAAATTCCTTCCAAACTGTTCTCTTCCCTTGACAGAATTGATTACATCAAATGCGACGTCGAGGGATTTGAATTTTCCATCTTATCCGATATGCGCGATATTATTGCAAAACATAAACCCGCGGTACAGGTAGAAGTATGGAAAGAAAATACCGCCAACATCCTTTCCCTCTTTCACAACTTGGGCTACAAGGCATATAAATTCGACAGGAACAAGCTGGTATCGACGGATTTATCAAAAATCGGAGGGGATTATATTTTTCTCTATCAAGAAAAATTATCTTAAAACATAATTCACAATCCACTCCCCGACTTCGCTTGTTGAACAGGCTTTGGCTCCGTCGGCAATATCTTCGGTAACAATGCCTGTTTCCATACTCGCGGTTACAGCGTCGCGAATCAGTTTTCCTTCTTCAATCATTCCAAAAGCGTATTCGAACATCAGCGCCGCCGACAATACCGTAGCCAGCGGATTGGCGATGTTTTTCCCCGCCGCCTGCGGATAGGAACCGTGTATCGGTTCAAACACCGAGGTATGCAAGCCGATGGACGCCGAAGGCAGCATACCCAGCGAACCGGTTATAACGGAGGCTTCGTCGGTCAATATATCGCCGAAAAGATTCTCCGTTACCAGTACATCGAAACTCTTGGGACATTGGATGATACGCATGGCGGCATTATCCACAAACATATATTCGGTTTCCACGTCGGCGTACTGCGGCGCGATTTCCTGCGCTATCTGCCGCCAGAGGCGCGAGGTAGCGATTACATTGGCTTTGTCCACAACGGTAACTTTCCTGCGGCGTTGACGGGCGTATTTATAGGCTAAATGTAAAATACGTTCCACTTCCTCACGCGTATAAACGCAAGTGTCGTAAGCCGTATTTCCGTCCTCGCTCCTGCCTTGCGGACGACCGAAATACATACCGCCTGTCAATTCGCGGATGCACATAAAATCAGCGCCTTCGACCAAATCAGCCCGCAGAGGCGATTTATGCAGCAGCGATGGAAATGTCGTTACCGGACGGATGTTGGCGTAGAGTCCCAAATCCTTGCGCATTTTAAGCAAGCCCTGTTCGGGACGCACTTTTGCCGAGGGGTTGTTGTCGTATTTCGGGTCGCCGATAGCGCCGAAAAGCGCCGCATCGGAAATCATACATAAGTCGTGCGTAGCTCGCGGATAAGGTTCGCCTGTTTGGTCGATAGCTATTGCTCCCACCAACGCATATTCGTAATTCAATTTATGTCCGAATTTCCTGCAAACGGCTTTTGTTACATTCAAAGCCTGTTCGATAATTTCCGGTCCGATTCCGTCGCCCGGAAGAACTGCGATGTTTAAAGTCCGAACTCCTTGACCCACTAAATGGGGAATTGCTTGCGATTGAGAATTTATTTGTTGATTCATAAGAAAAAAATTTTAGGGGGCTTCTATAATATTCAGCATTTTTTCCGTGGCTTTTACGGCGGCTTCCGTTTGGTCGGCGTCCAAACCGCGGGTTTTAAAGTCTTTTCCGTTAAAATTCCACGAGATAACGGTTTGCACCAAGGCATCCGTTCGTCCTCCGGGTGGAATAATAACAGCATAATTTGTTAAGGAAGGCGTCGCTTTTCCCAAATTATTGTATATCTTCCACAAAGCTTTGGTAAAAGCGTGGTATTGTCCATCGCCCGGAGCCGTCTGTTCGTATTCCACGCCGTTAATTTCTATCCGCACAGTCGCCGTAGGACGCAGCCCTTTCGACAACACAAAAGTAAAAGCAAGAATCTTGATTTTCATTTCTTTTTCTCCGTTTTTCAGCACATCGGTGATGATATACGGTAAATCTTCCTGAGTGATGATTTCCTTTTTATCGCCCAACTCAATCACCCGGTTGGTAACTTTTGCCATTTCGGCGTCGGTCAGTTCAATCCCAAGGGCTTCGATATTTTTTTTGATATTGGCTTTCCCCGACAGTTTTCCCAAAGCATATTCCCGCACCCGCCCGAAGCGTTCGGGATAAAGTTCATTGAAATAGAGATTGTTCTTATTATCGCCGTCGGCATGGATTCCGGCTGTTTGCGTAAACACGTTTTCGCCCACAATAGGTTGATTGGAAGCGACGGCTTGTCCGGAATATGTTTCAACAACGCGGCTTACGCGGTTCAATTTGCTTTCGTCGATATTTGTCTTTATTTTCAGGTGGTCGTGCAACACGGCAACAACACTCGACAGCGTCGCATTTCCCGCGCGTTCTCCCAGTCCGTTCATCGTAACGTGCACGCCTTTTACGCCTGCTTCGACAGCCGCCATCACATTTGCCACCGCCAGATCGTAATCGTTGTGCGCGTGGAAATCGAAATGCAGTCCGGGATAACGTTCAATCATTTTGCGGCAAGCCTCGCCTGCTGCGCGGGGATTCATTATGCCTAAGGTATCGGGCAGCATAAAGCGTTTTACGGGCAAATGCTTCAAATTATCCACCATAAAAAAGACATAATCTTCCGAATAGCGTATCCCGTTCGACCAGTCTTCCATATACAGATTGACCGAAATACCCATGCTATAAGCCAAATCAATTTCCCGCTTTATATCTTGGAGGTGCTGTTCGGGAGTTTTTCGCAACTGTTCGTTCAGGTGCTTATAAGAGCCTTTTGCCAATAAATTAACCGTTTTGCAACCGACGTCGTTTATCCATTGCAACGAAGCCCCTTTATCGACAAAACCTAAAATCTCCACCTTGTCGATATGCCCGACGCCGCCCGCCCAATCGACGATTTTTTTCACCGCCTCATACTCCCCTTTCGATACGCGGGCGGACGCAATTTCGATGCGGTCAACTCCCAAATCGGTCAACAGCAAATGCGCGATGCTCATTTTCTCCTGCATCGAAAACGATACTCCCGAAGTTTGCTCGCCGTCGCGAAGCGTGGTGTCCATTATTTCGATGTGCTGATGTGCCGATGTGCTGATGTGCTGATGTGTCAATGTGCTGATGTGCCGATGTGCCGGCGTGTTGATGTGTCGATGTGCCGATGTGTTGATGTGTCGATGTGATGATGTGATGATGTGATGATTCCATTATTTTTTACTTGAACCGATTATTTTTGATAATACTTTTTGAATTGACTTTACTTCATCAAGCAAAGCAGAGTCAAAAGGATAATGTTCCGAAAACTTACACAACGAAAGCCAATAATCCGTTTCATCAGCTTCTTTTGCCGCAATTTTTAATTTATGAATAAAGTCAGCCTTACTTTCACAGTTCTGTGATTCTCTAATATTCGCACCAATTGAAGTTCCACTTTTTAATAGTTGTTTCGCCACAATATACTTCTTTTCTTCTTCAAGAATTTCACAGAATGAAATAATTTTCAATGCAAATTCAAAAGATAAATCAACAATTAAATTTCCTGTTTTCATACTTATTTTGAGTTATATAATAATCATCACATCAAACGCATCAGCACATCAACACATCAGCACAT